>CAZAAK010000059.1:0-15054 GCA_964483145.1 uncultured Bacteroidaceae bacterium | reverse complement strand
GCTTCGGGCTGGGTATTTATGCTCTTTTGAGTTTTACCGGACAGCAATAATTTCCTAAAATTTTGTCTATTCCAATTGTTTGAGTATTTTTGCAAAGTTCAATGGTAGGTCAAATCTTGTTTATTATTTTGTAATTCAAATGTTTGTCTTTTATTTAAAGACATTGGGGGAGTTCGATTCTGCCCCAACATTGAGGGAACAAGTAGAGGTTGTTTGTTTATTTGTTTGATGTAGATGTCACTGTCAAGTATACCCCAATGGGTCGCAGTCTATACGTCTGCTAGAGCCGAGAAAGTGGTTACCGAGCGTCTCTCTCAGGAGCTTCGTCTTGAGGCATACCTCCCCATGCGTCGTGTGTTGCGGAAATGGTCCGACAGAATGAAGCTAGTAGAAGTACCGTTGATTAGTTCCTATACATTTGTTAGGATAACGGAGCGTGACATCTATTATGTGCGTCAGGTATATGGCGTCAGTGGTATTGTCAGTTTCCCCAATTCCGGTATTGCGGTCATTCCCCAGCAAGAGATGGATGCCATGCGCCGTCTAGTGGACTCAGAGGAGCAGTTATATGTACACAACTCCCTTTCTTTACAAAAAGGGGCTAAGGTGCGTGTGGTTGCAGGCAATTTTGCGGGAATGGAGGGTACTGTTGTCCGCAATTGTGCCGAAGGTAATTTCGCGGTTCATATTTCCAATATCAACATCAGCCTTACCATCAACATTGAGCCCGATGTGTTACAGGTGATTACAGAGTAGTGCTTGAGTCTGTTAGAGTGTATAAAATTTGAGTAGTGATATGCCCTAGTGGGTTTTAACTCTCAAACAATTAGATGCTTTGCCGGAATCTTGGGTACGTAATGCACTCCGTCTTTTCGATAATAGGCGTGGTTTTCTTCCGGTGCTATGGCCGTCAGTTCAATCTTTTCTATGCCTTTTCCAATAGCCACAATCGTTAGAGGTTCATATGGGAGGTCAAGGTCTTTTATAATATTGCCTCTATGAAAAGCTCCTATAATCAATCCGTTGAGCCCGATTTCCACGGCTTTCAATAGTATGCTCTGTAGAGCTATGCCTAGGTCTATATCCACGAATTTATCTTCCTTCACTGTGCTCATCACCACAATAAAGGCTTCCGGTTCCGTCCCAACAAAGGGTAGGTGCAACTCTGGCAGTGCCGCACCCAGTTTGATGTTTCTTAACACCTTTTCTGCCCCACTATCTTGAGTTACCAAGCGAAAGCGCAACACTTGTTGGTTCCTTGCCGAAGGTATCTTGCTACACACTCCCACAATTCGTTCCAATTCTTCGCGCTTTACTACATAGCTTTTCAGGTATCCTCGTTGGCTTCTGTTTTTCAGCAATAGTTCATCCAATGTGTGCCCTACGCGCTTTATCTTTGTCCTACCACTGCCAAACACTTCCTCGTACCTCTTTTCTAGATAATTGTCAGCCATAATGATATGTTGTTATAAATATTTTCCGAGTTGGTTATTGTCTTGCAATCAGGCTTCGGTTGCTCTTCCATCGATTAATCCGGTCACCTGTTGGGTGTACCATGCGCAGTAGGGCAATACCTGTTGCTTCTATCTGATAACGCAACATCCCCTCCATTATTTTATCTTCTTTCCCCTATCTTTCGTCATTTCTCTGTCTGTATCAATCTAATCTGAGCGCGACTCGGCATGCATCATTCAACAATTGTTGTCTCATCCATTTTTTTTAATCCAAGGACTGTTGGGTAGTCGATTATATCCCTTTTGCTACCAAAAAGCTGGGATGAAATTACTATTTTAACATTTCAATACCGTTTTACGTCCCTTTTATACCTAAATCAGTTATTTTATCCCATTTTTTTGTGGATATCACGTTTAAATAGTCACATCGAATAAAGGTTGTATTTTTGCACCGAATTTCGAACATTAAATCAAAGAGTATGTTTTCTGCATCAAAGGGTTCAACCGTAAATGTAAAAAAAGTGACCACCAAGTCGGCACAAACCTCAAAGGGAGCAATAGGATTCGTTGTTGGTAGCAGTTCTAGGCATCGTCACGATTCCGCAAGTAGCAAGAGCTTTTGCTATCTATTTCGTTTGGGTGGTAGTGGCAAGAAAAGCGTTATTGGACATGCCCGTTGCCTGAAGGGAATTAAGCATGGCGATACGGTGGTGTTGGAATTTGCAGGCAATAGTTGTAATTATGATTGGAAGGCGGTTTCCGAGAACCCTGAGGCTTCGCATCTCCCACTCATGAGCCTCTCTCATTTTCGCAACATCTATACAGATATAGTAGCGCAACTTCGCGTCATAGGCGCTAGGCCAATCATTCTATCGCTTCCCGAATTACTCCCTCAGCGCTATTTCGACTTTGTCAGTCAAGGCCTTGATAAGAGCAACATCCTCAGATGGCTAGGTGGAGATGTCGCCAATCTAAGCGGTTGGCATGAGCAGTATAATCGTGAACTTTTCAAATTGGGCAAAGAACTTGGTGTGCCGATAGTGGACATTGGGTCGCTATTGCTCAATTGCCGCAGTCTCGGTGATTGCTATAGCTCCGACGGAATGCACCCCAATAAGCGCGGAC
Organism: uncultured Bacteroidaceae bacterium; assembly: GCA_964483145.1. GTDB lineage: Bacteria > Bacteroidota > Bacteroidia > Bacteroidales > P3 > Colimorpha. Next base: position 12,475 of record CAZAAK010000059.1, on the reverse strand, counting down.
TTGCCATGATTGCCGAATCAGTCGTGCCTTCCTGTCTTTCCGTATAATTAGGTGTGACATACAAAAATGCAAAAAAACGGTGGGCACTTTAGGGGTGTCCACCGTTTTTGCTTGCAGATGCCTTATTCTCTTGCTTTTGAAAAACAACTAGTTTTGCAGAAATAATAGGGGTTGGAGTACAGTACCCTTTTCGACCTGTCGGGGGTAATAAACAAGTTGGCTGCAACCATGTCGGCTTTGTGTTCCAAGAGTGCAGGGAGCACCTCGTCGAAAGTATAGCCACTAAAGTGCACTGGGCGGTTGATGAATATGCCAAATTTGGTAACCAACTCAATCTCAAATCCTATCCACCCATTCTCACGGTAAAAGCTGAACGGCATATTGTCCGACAAGGTTGCTACTTCCAATGGGTGCCCTTTCAGATTTTTAAGCTCGGGAAAAGCAGGGAGGTCCACAGTGTCGATACGTTCACTAGTCCAATAGGCCAACATGCTGTCAAGGGTGCCGTCGGACTTCACTTGGATGATAAAATCGTTGAATTGGTCGCGCAACTTATTGTCTCTCATGTTAAAAGCTGTGGCAACGTCGAAACCTCCCGAAAGCGTGAAATCCACTGCTAGGCCATGCTTCGACAGTTTATGTGCTTGCAATTGAATGACGTCAATAATGCCACAATCGGTTTCGCCTTTCTCCACCGAACTAATTAGCATGGATGGGGTGTTGAATCGTACTAGGGTAATGTTGGGGAAATTGACTGTGTCTCCCATCATAATATCCATGGTGCTACCTGTAACCACACCCACAGTATGTCCGTCGAGGTCTTCCAAAGAGGTATATGCCGCCACGGTGGCTGGGGTCTTCTCTGTCGACTCGCCATTGTTGCACGCTAGCAAGGCTGTAACTCCTACAGCAATCAAGAGAATGCTTAGTCTCCTGCAAAAATGTAATTGCTTGTTTTTCATGATATTTGTAGCAATTTCAATAATAATATTCTTCACAAAAATATGAGTTTTTTTTCAGAAAACTATTTTTCCAACAATTTGAAGCGTACCCGCCAAATGTGACTATCCGGAGAGTAATCATGGCTGATGATTTTGAATGGAGCAATCTCTGAGGTGTTGTTCACATGATCACCCGCGCAAGCACATACATCGTAGTCGCCTACACGCACTAGTCGCAGAGTCTCGCTGGCACTTGCAGGTAATTTGCTTAAGTCCACCTCTGGTGGAATATTGTCGCGGTCCACATATTGTATAGTTACATTCGAATGACTGTTTATCACCTCGTTAACCTTGTCTTCAATGGCCTGTACTTGGGCTTCCGTGGGTGCTGTGGGCAGCAGATAGTCGCATTTGCTTTTCTTGCGCTCGATGTGTGCGTTACGCGATCGTGGACATCCGAACATCTGTACCATAGTGCCGTTCAGTATGTGCTCTGCCGTGTGCATCGGCGGATATTCCTGCTTGTTGTGCTCGTTGAGAATAGGTGTTTCCATTGTCATCGTTTTGTTTCTTTGTTGCAAATAGTGGGTAATGTTGTCGGGCGCGCCAAAAACTTCCCTTTAGGGCAGCGATGCCATAGGCGGTCTTGTGCGTTACTGTCTCACCCAAAAGATATAGTCGCTCTTCCGTGCCTGGGGTGCTGGGATGGGTTCTGTGGTGTAGCCAAGTGCCACATGTCCGATGCCTATGTAATTGCCTTCAATGCCAAGACTGCGTAGTATTTGTTTGAATTCTTCGGCCTCGAATTCTTCTTTGGCACGGTGAATCCAACAGCTGTTGACGCCGAGAGACTCTGCCGCCAACATTATGTTTTGCATCACAAGGGGACCGTCGTACATGGCATTGGCACTTTCTTTTACTAGCACAATGCACAAGCATGGCGCTCCGTAGAATGGGTCGAAATCTTCGCCCTTATCCATAATTTTGGCATTGGCGCAGGCAATCCTGTCGCGTAAGGCTTTGTTGGTTACCACTACAATGATAGGGTTCTGCATTCCCATACTGGAAGGTGCCCATGTGCCTGCTTCGGCAATCTGTTGCAAAATTTCGTCCGAGGGAATGCGGTTGGGGTCAAAGGTGCGGCAACTCCGCCGTTGCATGATATTTTTAATAACTTCGTTAACCATCATGATGCAATGCTTTTCATCCACTATGTCTAATGTGTGTTCACCACTTATTATGCTTGGGAATTGGTATTTTGTGTAGGGAGGGTAGGCTCTCAAAAAACTAATTTTCAACTGGTAGCTTGTATATACAGTTCTCATGCGGGTCGGTCGTATGGAAACTGAGGTATATCCATCGCCCCTGTATATCTATTCCCTCCGGCTCCATGCCAAGAGGGTTGAGGTCTATCTTCTGCACCTCGCGTCCAGTGCCAAGCTCCACCACATGCAGGAAATAGCCTCCCGGCTCATTACCGTCGGGCAGATAGGCGTAGCCGTCTTTGACTTTGCTGCCTTGGGCCACATGCACACAGTTGACGGGCGTTGTTTCCAAAATGTCCGCCTCACACAAGTGGACTTCTGGGCAATCTGTTGCCGGTAGTCGGAACTTCAGTAAGAACATTGTGCCCCCCAGCTTGCCGCCGAAACCATAGAGATATCCGTTGTCGGCATCTGCACACCAATCCTGGGCGATACGAAAACGGTCGCTGTCAAAGAAAATCCGTTGCACCACCACCGATGTGTCAAACCCAATCTGTGTCACTAAGCATGCTTTGTCGCCATAACAACTCGAGACGTACAGTAACGGGAACGGGGAGCCGCCATAGCGTTCAGTCGAAGCAAAACAGGCATTGTTGCAGTGGGTAGTATTCTGGTCCAAAAAGTAATTGCCCGCACATCGTTTTCCCTTTAGGTCCAAAATCAAGCACTGGCCGCCATCGCGCAGAGTTACAGCGTAACTCCCATACAATGCCATCCCCTGCATCGTACTGTGCAACTCTATCCCATCGGGTAGCCAATCGCCTAGCCTCTCTACTACAGGTTGCTGCGCCATAACGCATGTTGCATATAGGCATAGGCATGCCGCCAATAACTGTTTCAATTTTGTCTCAGTCAATATTCTCTTTTAGAACGTATAGTTGAACCCAACCCTCACCCAACTGCGGCCGGCGAGACTGTATTGGGGAAGACCATTGAGGCCGAAGCCTAGCTTGTTGGTGGTAGTGGTGGTGGTGGTTTCTTCACGGCGGGCAACAACGTTGGGCTCGGCAATCACATCCCATGTTTCGTAGGTATGGGATTGCTCTTGAGTGGTGTGGTCGTAGGAGAATGCCAATACATCGAGGTATAGGTCAATATAGCAATGCGGATCCAACTGCCAACTCATGCCTGGGGTAAGTTTCACGCCTAGCGAGTTTGCCGAACTTGGGATGCTGTAGGTGGAATCAACGGTGTTTCGCATCTCCAACCATTCGAAATCTACATAATCGTGGCGCGTGGCCTGGTTGGTGCGGGTATAGTATGCGTCAAGATCCAAAAAGAAAGCTATATCACCCATTTGAATGAGCTCGTAGCGCAGGTAAGGGGCTATGGTAAAACTGCTCTGCTGGTGTTTGTACCAACCAGTCCAATCTTTGATGTCGGGAATTTTGTTTGGATTGACAACAAAATAGGGGCAATCGCTGTAGCCCGAGATGTAGTTGTAGTATTGTTCTGGGGAAATTTCCTGTTTGGATTGGCTCCAACTGTAGCTTCCACTGATGCCAAACTGCAGTCGCCCGATTTGGTAGCCGAATTTCAAGCCTGCTGTTACGCTTAGTGGTGTGGGCATTGTGGTGGTGTCGTTGTTGATGTAGTAGACGGTGTCGTTGCCTGTGAGGGTACTGACTCCAACGTGCTCGGTTGTAGTGGGAGTTAAGGAGCCCGTGGCGTAGCTGCCGCCCAAGTGGGCGCTGACAACGAATTGTGCATTGGCAACCGCAACCAGCGCTATAAAAGCAAAGATGAGTAATGTCTTTTTCATGGTCTGCCGAAACTTAGAAAGTAAAGTTAAAACCCACACGTACCCAGTTGTTGGTGCCCAATGCTGTCAGTAGAGGAGTGCCCGTGATGGCCGCACCCATCTCGGTCTGCTTTGTAGTATAGGTGGTCATGTCGGTCTCGTAAGACAAATTCATGTTGGAATAGGAGAAGGTGTACTCGATGTCGGTGCGGGTGGTCGTTGTGGCAGAGTAGGCCAGTGCCAGAAAGTCCATATAGAGGTCGATGCCGCAGTGTTTGCTTAGCTGCCAACTAAGACCCGGCACCACGCTCACACCAAATCCGGTTGTAGTCATGGGGCGAGGAACATTGCTGAAAGTCGTGTCGAACGTCACATCCATGGGACCGACATTGTGAACCTCCGCATTGAGAATGGGATTCAGCGATTTAGTATAGAATCCGCTCAACTCCACAAAGAGCGAGACATCGCCAGCCTGTAGGAAATCGTAGCGGAAGTAGGGAGCTACGGTAAACGAGGATGCCTTAGTGCTCATTGTGCCAGTGGTGGTGAAGGTGGGTATACTGTTGCCAATCATCGGGACGATGGTGGGGTCAAGAGGCTGATTTTCTGTGGTGGAAGCACTATAACTGCCACAAATGCCGACTTGAAATTTTTGGGCGAATTTGTATCCAATTTTGACACCGGCAGTGTAGGCGGTAGTATTCTCCATAGGAGTGTCAGCGGAAATCGTTGAGTCTGTTACAACGGTGACGTGAGTGCTTGTGTGGATGTTTCCAGAGGTCATGCTACCACCAATGTTGGCACTGATAACAAACTGTGCATTAGCTGCAAAAGCAAAGGCGGCCAGGACGAAAGTGAGGGCTATCTTTTTCATTTATAATTATTTTATTGCTTACAGAACATAAAAACACTACACGCCCAAACTACGTTTCGTGTAGTAGTTTGAGCATGCAAAAATACAACTTTTTTTTTAATTGCAAAGAAAGTACTGCAAAAATCGTGTTGGCACAGGACCGGTCAGTAAAAGACACCTCGGCCATCCCGCCTAAAAAACGACTTTGTTGGCGAAGATGCCGGCTTCGAATTTGCCCAACAGTGCACCTTCAGGGGAAAAGACAACGATGTCGCTATTGACTCCGTAGGTGCTGTTGCAGATGTAGATATTCTTGGTTTTAGGGTCAATGTTGATGCCATAGGCATCCTTCAACTGGGCACTTTGCTCTTTCAAAATCTGGGTCGGGGCAAGGTCGCTGATATCGGCTTTGTAGAAATTGGCTGTGCTGTTCCAGCTATCGTCATATGTGGTGCAGTACATGTAGATGACGCTGTCACAGACATCAAAATTGGTGGCAGCAACTGGCAACTCGATTTGATTCCCATCGGTCACATCCACCACAAGGGTGCGCGCTGGGCGGCTACTGTAGTCTCCCCCACACGCTACAAGAAAACGGTGGCTGTCGATGGCCTTGATTCTGTTGGGATTCAAACCTACGGTGATTTTCCCGGTCTCCATAAAGTTGTCCAAAGAAACCACACTGACGGTGCTGTCGTAAACGGCATTGTTACCCGTTCCGTACTGCCAAGTGTTGCAGACGTAGATGTTGTTGCCTAGGACGCAGAGCTGTTCGGGCTGCATGCCGCTGAGTTGGCAAATGCCGTCCGTCTCCAACGAGGTGGTGTCGATGCGCACAACGGTCTTGTCGTAGCAAGAGATATATAGTTTCCCCTGATGTCCAACGATATAGCGTGGCTTGCGGTTGCCGAGGCTGATTTGTTTGCTACTGACTCCGGTGTTAGGGTTGATGCACTCTATGGTGCTCGAGGAGTGGACCACCACATAAAGCCGGGAACCGTAGCGAATCATGTCTTGACCTAGGTCTCCCAACCCGCGTCCGTTGTTTTGAGCAAACCAATCGTTGGTGATGCCGCTTTGTGTGAAAATGGAAATGCTGGCGTTGTTGGCACCCCAAAGGCCTTCATTGAGCACGTAGGCGTATGCAACGGCGTTGGTGTCATTGGAGCCTGGAGTGACGGGCTTTTCTTTCTCGCAGCCCACTAGGGTCAGCGCAAGGAGGGTAACCCAAAACGGAAAGATTCTTTTCATGATGCGTTCTATTCTTTGTATGTTGACTTGTTTTTGATGCTAATATGCTGACTTGTGTGTTGCTAGTTCTGCACCCTCAAAAAGTCCAGCTAAGCCCAACACGGCAATTGCGCCCCATCATTGGATAGCTACGCACTACCTCGTACTGAACGTTAGATAAGTTGAGTATCTGTATTTTGGCAATAATAGAGCCGCGCGGAATGTCGAATTTGCGCGTAAAGGTGATGCCGTGGTCGACATAGCCCTGAACACGGTTGGCATCGGTATTCTGGTAGTAGCAGTAGCGCTCGCCCACTAGCACAACGCTGTATCCTAGGTCGACCCATGGCGTGGTGGCAGTAAGGGCAATGTTGCCGCTGTGGCGTGGCGTGTAGGGAATTTGGTGACCGTAACTCTTCCCGTCCGGTGTGGTACGATCCACGGCGTATTGGAAGGAGTATCCGGCATCAAGGATGATGTCGTACCGGCGGATGCCGCTCAGGTCAAACTTGCCACTGAGGGAGGCGTTGGCAGTGATGTCGATGCCCAGGACCTCCACTTTGCCCATGTTGGCCATGGACCAAAGGTACATGTTTTGGATGGGAATGGCAATGATTTTGTCGTCAACATGGTTGACATAGAAGTCGATAGTGGCATTGGTGTTGGCAATGTGGTCGCAGTCAAGTTCCATTGCGCGGCTCTTGAAACTAGCACCGAGATTGTATTGGCGCGCCCTTTCGGGATAAAGCGGCCGGCCAATGGTGTAGTAGTAGAGTTCGTTGAAATTGGGCACACGATAGGTCTCCTTGAAAAAGTAACGTAGGGTGAATTGCCCAAAACGGTAGGAAAGGCCTGCATAGGGCGAGAGTTTGGTGTAAGGGCTGGACTTTCCGCCCGTTTGATAGTCGCAAATCCAAGTGCCCAAAATATTGGCATTGAGGCGAAGCCCACTAATTTTGGCGGGCAAGTATTCGGCTACTAGCACGCCCAAAAAGGAACAACGTTGCACGTTGTTGTCGTGGTTGAGATTGCTCTGGAGTCGGCTGACAGATTCGTCAAAGGACAGGCTCACCGAAAACGGTTCGTGGCTGTTCCTTTTCTCTCCAGTGTGGTAACGGATTGCCTGCGAAAAGTAGCCTTCCTGCTGATGGTACTCGTTGTGGATAAGGTGGTACTCGTTGTTGACCGCGGTGTCCTCGTAGACATCGGTGGTGCGTTGATATTTGACCAAAAACAGCAAATCCCAGTGGCGGCCAGTTCTTTGGTAGCGCGCTTGAGAGAATAGGAGCCCCTCCTCGCTATGTTCCGACCCCCGTTGGGTGTAGTAGATGACGGGGCCGGGGAGTGCATGGTAGCCTCTCATATAGTGAACCTTGAAGTGAAATCTCTGTCGCCCGTCAATTCGGTAGAAGACATTCAAGTCGGCTGTGCCCATATGCATCTGCGAGTTTTGTCGGTATTCTCGCGAACTGCTGTCGGTGTGGGCATGGGTGTAGTAGAGGGTGAAAGGATAGTTGCCTTTGGACTGCAGATAATTACCCCACAAAGAGAGGGATAGCTTGTTCCCTAGCTTCTGCTCATAGGAAATCGTAGGCATGAGGTACCCGAAGGATCCAGCCTCCATGCCAAGGCTGAGATTGTAGGGACGCAGACCGAATTCGGGCTCGCGGGTTTCCATATTCAGAATGCTGCCGGCTGCAAATGCGCGGGCCGACTGCAATAGATTGTCGGCCTGACCGTTGGCAAATGAAACATAGTTGCTGTTACCCAACATGTAGCGCCCGAGGTCCACTTGACCGTTCTGGCAGTCGTTGACCGCGATGCCATCAATGGTGAGGGTATTGAACTGACTGCCAAGCCCGCGTGAGGATACGGTTTTGACTCCGCCCACGCCACCGTAGTCCTTGAGCGTTACCCCAACTAGGCGGCGGGTAGCATCGCTCAGCAAGGTGCTACCAAGTTGCACCAACTCGGTGGTCGCAATAACCTGTGTGGGGGTTTGCGCGTGGAGTTTCTCGGGTGCAACGTTGTAGGTGACAATGCTGATTTCGGGGAGGGTTACAACGGGGTGGGGCTTTTCTTGGGACTGCTGTTTTGTGGAACTTTGCTGGGCTTCCTTAGTGGAATAGTGAGCGCGTCCAACAGTGTCTTGAGCGACACCGCAAGGCGCGTATACAAGCAACAGAAACGCTAGGACGATGAAATGTTTGCTCTGCTTCATAGAATAATCTGCCCTTTCCTCGAGGGTATCTCGATTGGCTTGATTTGGCAGGTCTTCTGACTTGTCTCGCGGGGTCTCTAGCCTTCCCGTGCCAAGTGGTGGCGCAGTGGCGTTTCAAGCGGTTGAAACCTCGCTTTTGAGAGTTACAGCAGCGGGACTGTTGCCGATTTTCACGGCATTCCCTTTTTCAGAAAGGACATCCCCTACAACCGCATTACAACGCAAAACGCCAATGATTTACGCTACATACTCGGCTTGCATAAACATCCTTTCTTATCACCTTGGCGGTAACCAAATCCAATGCAAAAGTACAAAGAAAAAATGGAATGGTCGATTTTTTTTTCTAGCAGTAACCAAACCATCTTTAGTAATGCAACGGAAAATGGACTCGGATGAAACCTTTGGCCGCCCAGAAACGGTTCGGACAACCTCGGCTTGCAATACCCCTGTGGCCAAATGCTCCACAAGCCGGTTGTTGTGGTCACGATGCCATCAATACAATGTATCCACCAGTTTTGGGCGCGCTTTCGCTTCTCCAAAATTGGGAGTTTCTTCTCCTCCTTCCCTCCCTCCCAAATATCTCCCCCTATCCCGAGCCTTGCGCCCAATGCCGAATCTCACTTGATAGGCTCGGCTATAGTTTTGGTGTGGATTATCAAATCAAGCGCAATACCACATATCGACTCTATGTACGTCATTAACTCGTTGTATCACAATTATATTTGATGCCTGTGAAGCAATTCCAAGGCTGTAGTGTGGAGTATGGGTGGGGTGTGTGTAGGGTATGGGTAATCTCACTCTTTTGTTTACCTTTTGTTTAGGTTTCTTTTAGCTTTCATTTACTCTTTGTTTACCTAACCTAAACAAAATGTAAAAGAAAAGTAAAAGAAACCTAAACAAAAGGTAAACAAAAGAGCGACCTTACCTAGGCCCTACCGTTACTTCACTGGTCGGTTGGAGACATGTTGCAGGGCAACAACGAGCGATAATCCGTGCTTTGTATTGGCCGTTGCAAGATTCTCGGGCAGAGCCGAGATAATGCGCACGAAACATTCTGCATGAGTCCCAAAAAAGCGTCTGGGGCAATATTTCGGTTGGAAGTGCGTTACTTTCCTTTGGCGCTAGAGTGGCGCAAAGATATGCTATATGGCCAGGAATGCAGAGAACGATTCCCCTCTGATGCGGCAGCACGCTCAGATGAAACGCAAGTTTCCGGACGCGATGTTGCTGTTTAGGGTGGGTGATTTTTACGAGACCTTTGGTGAGGATGCCCGCAAGGCGTCCAACATTTTGGGTATTACCCTTACCCGCAAGGCTAGTGGTGGGGGCGGTTACACCGACTTGGCAGGAATCCCTTATCACGCCATCGACCAATACCTGCCGCGGCTAGTAAGGGCCGGCCTGCGTGTAGCTATTTGTGAGCAACTGGAGGACCCCAAAACGGTGAAAGGTCTTGTAAAGCGCGGCATTACCGAGCTGGTGACGCCGGGCGTCTCCTACAACGACATGGTGCTAGATGTGAAGGAGAACAACTTTCTCTGCGGGCTGTATCTGACCGATGGCAAGATTCATGGCCTCTCATTCCTTGACGTTTCAACGGGCGAATTCTATGTTGCTCAAGGCGAGCTGACTTATATTGACAAACTGATGCAGAACTTCCACCCCGCCGAGGTGGTGCTTGAACGCAAGAAACTGCACTGGTTCCTAGATCATTTCAGCGAGAAGTACTATACCAACACTTTTGACGATTGGGTGTTTGCTCCCGATTTTGCCAACGAGTTGCTGACCAAACAATTCGGAACCACTTCGCTAAAGGGGTTTGGCGTGGAGGAGTTGACCGAGGGAGTGATTGCCGCCGGCGCGGCTCTTTACTACCTACAGGCCACCCAACACGACCGTACTCAGCATATCTGCACCCTTACCCGCATAGAAGAGGACCGCTACGTGTGGTTGGACAAATTCACTATCAGAAATCTGGAGTTGGTGCACTCGCACAACGAGAATGCCCGTACGCTACTAGATGTGCTTGACCAAACTGCCACCCCGATGGGGTCGCGGCTGCTGCGACGTTGGATTACCATGCCCCTAAAAGAGAAGGACTTGATTGAAGAGAGGTTGCATGTAGTAGACTTGTTGGTGCGCAACCGGGATTTGTCGGCGCAATTGCTACCCCAGATACGGGCTATTGGCGATTTGGAGAGGCTGATATCGAAGGTTGCCGTAGGGCGCATCAATCCGCGCGAACTGCAACAGGTGAAGCGGTCCTTGCTGGCTATTGCCAAGATTCGAGAGCTGTGTGGAGGCGTGGAAGACGAATCGATGCATCGGATGATGGAACAACTGAACCCATGCCAAAGTATCTGCGAACGTATCGACCGCGAACTTCAGGAGAATTTGCCTGTGAAGTTGGATAAAGGCGGTGTGATTGCCAATGGAGTGAATGCCGAATTGGACGAGTTGCGTGCAATGGCGGGGTCGGGCAAGGATTTTCTGATGGAGTTGCAAAGGCGGGAGAGCGAAAAGACAGGCATTCCTTCGCTGAAAGTGGGCTTCAACAATATTTTCGGGTACTACCTAGAGGTAACCAACCCTCACAAGGACAAGGTGCCGGAGGATTGGATACGGAAACAGACCCTCACCAATGCCGAGCGTTACATAACCGCGGAACTTAAACAGTACGAAGAGAGGATTTTGGGCGCGGAGGAGCGTATCCTGACCCTAGAAGCACAACTGTATGAGCAACTGTTGACCGCAGTAATGGCCTATTTGGAACCTATCCAGTACGATGCTCAGTTAGTGGCGCGGTTGGACTGCCTGCAGTGCTTTGCCGAGGTGGCTCTGGCGCACGACTACTGCCGCCCAGAGTTGTCTGACGACACCACCATCGATATCAAGGACGGCCGCCATCCGGTCATCGAAACCCAACTGCCTTTGGGAGAGCAATATGTGAGCAACAATGTGTATTTGGACCACGATACGCAGCAGATTATCATTATTACTGGTCCTAATATGTCGGGCAAGTCGGCACTGTTGCGGCAGACGGCGCTGATTGTGCTGATGGCGCAGATGGGGTGCTACTGTCCAGCACGTCAAGCACATATCGGTATGGTAGACAAGATTTTCACTCGTGTGGGAGCTTCGGATAACATCTCTTCGGGCGAGTCGACTTTTATGGTGGAGATGAATGAGACGGCTAGCATATTGAACAACATTTCCGACCGCAGTTTGGTGTTGCTGGACGAGATTGGCCGTGGCACTTCCACGTACGATGGCATCTCCATTGCGTGGGCCATTACAGAGTATCTGCACAACCATAAAAAAGCACGTCCAAAAGTGATGTTTGCCACGCATTATCACGAACTTATAGAGATGGCGGACCAGTATGAGCGCATCCAGAACTATCATATCTCGGTACGCGAAGTGGGCAACAAGGTCATCTTTTTGCGTAAGTTGGAGATGGGTGGTAGCGAACATAGTTTTGGTATTCACGTAGCAAGGATGGCAGGTATGCCGCCGCAAGTGCTCAAGCGAGCCAACAGCATGTTGGAATTGCTGGAATCGAAGGCGGAGAAGATTTCGGAACAGAATCCGAAAGTGGAGAAGTCCGGCAAGAAGCAACAAAGTAAGTCGGATGCTGGGTATCAGCTTAGTTTCATACAGTTGGATGATCCAACACTGATGGATATTCGCGGCAGGCTGTTGGATATCGATATTGATTCCCTAACGCCGATTGAGGCGCTGCTGAAATTGAACGAAATCAAAAAGATAGTATCAAAGAAGTGAGATGAGGGGGTGAGTAGTGCATGGTTTTGCTGCGGAGAGGCACACGAAATAGAGCATAATTGTGGGCGTTGGCACAAAGATTGTCACCGAATGGAAGATGACAAGAAAAGCGTGCTGTGAAGTGGCTAGAGGATGACGGCTAGCAGATGGAAAAATGAGTTCAAATAGGGGCAAAATTGAATAATAATAGAGAGCGTAAGGCCTTTTTTAGGGAAGGGTATTGTAGTCCGAGGGTAAAATTTTTTATTTAGAAATGAGGATGTTATAACTTTTCTTCAAAAAAAGTTTTGCCGAATGGAAAAAAGTGTGTACTTTTGCACCCGCTTTCCAAGAGGGGAAACAGCCCTTGTGAGGAGGCGAAGAGTTGCTTGAAATATTGCAAGACGATGCGGAAATAGCTCAGTTGGTAGAGCACGACCTTGCCAAGGTCGGGGTCGCGAG
>CAZAAK010000058.1:0-16071 GCA_964483145.1 uncultured Bacteroidaceae bacterium | reverse complement strand
TAACAATGAGTATAACTGAATATTAACCCTGTCTAAAAATGGGGAGTACTATATTTTCCTTACCTTTGTTTTGCCAAAAATATACTATCATGGGCAAAGACAGTCATTTTACTAGGTAGCAATAATAGTGATGCAAAGTCTCGGCTGAATGAGCAAGCGAATGCTATCAATGGCAACATACGTTACCAGCGTGCTAGCGGTAGCGGACCCGCAGCGGTCCGCGAAGCCTATGACAGAATGTTGGCAAAACCGCACACCAATTTCCCAAAGCCATGTAGGACAGCCCGCAAAGCCTTAAAAAACCTAATGCAGGCAGTGTACGAAGCCGAGGAGCGCACGTATCTTTAACCTAGCAGTAGGGCGTAAGTGGGTTCGTCTTTTTGTTTACCTTTTGTTTACTTTTCTTTTACTCTTTGTTTACCTAACCTAAACAAAAGGTAAATAAAAGGTAAATGAAACCTAAACAAAATGTAAACAAAAAGACGAAGTTACCCATACCTTTCCACTTAGTCATGGATTATCTAGCTCAGCGGAGCACGCTTGCAGAGATCAACATTCTTTGCGGAGTATCAAGAACATTGAGCTTTTTCGCAAGAGGAAACTCTTATGCTGTTACCTAAACTTGCTGGGGTATCGTGGCGAGAAAAAAATGCCACCCAGCAAGACCGATAAGGTTAGCTGGGCGGCATTGTTTTTGTTGAGTTGGATTAGTGTCGAATAACCAATCGTTGGGTCTTGTCATCTATGCGGAGAATGTATACACCGCTAGTAATATTATTGGTATTCATGTTATTATGCTGTCCAAAGAAGGTATGTTGGAGCAGTAGCTGACCTGTGATATTATAGAGGCTTAGCAAGTGTGGGCCGTCGCCCTCAACAGTGCAAGTCACTTGGCTGTTGGCTGGATTGGGATAGAGGCGTACGCTACCTGTGATGGCATTGTTGATACCTTGCGGAGCGCTGTAGTTCCAATTCATTACGGCTACACCATCCAAGTCGAATCCGCCGCTATAACTATCGGTGGGGTAAGGGTCCATGATTACGTTGCCGTATTGGTCGTAGGTGGCGTATTCGGGGTCGTTGGTGCCGATGGCATCAACGATGCGCACATACATGATGCTGTCTAGATTTATGCCAGTACTGTCGGCCAGTAGTGCCAAGTCGTAAGGGGTGCCGTAGCCGGAGCGGTATTTGCCTGCGAGACCATCGATGTAGGTGGGATCCAAGCTACCGTAGGGACTCAATAGTTGGCAAGGGCTGGTCAATGAGGTGGTGGGGAAGCGGACATAGCGTTCGCCATCGGTGCTGACCTCCACGAAGGCTAGTTCCAGAAAGCTGTCGTTGAAAGAATTTTCGAAGACCGCAAAGTCGAGGCCTTCGCCATTACGGATGGGGTGTTCAAAGGTTAGGGTAGCACTACCGCCATCCCCGAGACTCACCACGGCTAGGTTGCCATCAGTGACGGGGCCAACGGCTTGATCAGCAGATCCGTAGCTCACCACTCCTGCATTGGGGTTGGCAATGTCGGTAGGGCCTAGATTAAGGGTGCAAGAAGTGGCCCATCCGAGTATGCGGCTATCGTCGAATTTAACAGCAGTGCTGCCTTCGGTCCCAGCTGCTCCACAGAAGGGGCCAGCGGTGCGCACATCGATTGGTATGATAGGGGTGTTGAAAGCTAGCTCTGATGGGTATCCGAAGGCGGTGTCCACCACAGTGCCGATGGATGCGTCTCCCCATTTGACAAAGTCGCCGTCGACAAGCAATTGTTGGTTGTAGAGAGCTTGCGAAGCCCAGCCGTTGATGTTGCACCACCAGTAGTTGTAGCTACTGTCGGATGTGGTTAAAGACATGACGGTTCCTGTGTAGTCGCGGAAGATGATGTCGCTTAGGCCCCAATTTCCGGCAACATAGCGGAATCGGTAGTCTGCACAGGTGATAGTGTCCATAGCAGCTTGCAGTACGATGCTGTCGTTGAAGCGTACACCCCAGGCAAGGCAACTGTCTGCCCAGTTGACGGCAATGATACACTTGTTGCTACCGGTACCTACCCAATTGAGGATTTGTGAGGAAGCAATGCTGTTGGTATCGGGAATTGTGGGAATGATGGTGGTATCGGGAGTCCCATTGGGGTCGACAGCGGCTACGGCTGTGGTCATGCCGAAGTAGCAGTTGGCGCTCAACTCCAGAACATCGCCATCGTCCACGGATTCATTACCATAGGCGCTTTGGGCAAAAGAACCGTTTTTGTAGTAACACCACCAATTGGTAGGGCTGGCCAAAGAGGTGGTGCCGTCGACATATTCCACATCGGAGAGTAATGAGCCGGAATAGGAAAAGGAGAAGCGGCTATCGTGTGCGGCAATAGAGTCGAGCAGGTCGAGAGCTACACCGTTGGAGCCATTCCAGCGTACACCCCAGGCTAGGGCGGTTGCATCGGTAATGTCGTCCCAAGCCACTATAACAACAGCTTCGTTGCTACCGGTTCCGCACCAAAACTGGACGTTACTGGTTGCAAAGTTGATATTCTTGGCGGTGGTTTGGGTGTTGTAGATGCCCTGATTCGAAGTTTCGTGAGCATGCACGTTGTTGTTTCCTTGAGCCCATAAGCTGGTTGCCAAAATCAAGCTGAGGCTCAGAGTAGATAACTTTTTGAACATAATGAATTGTTATAATTGTTTATAAGTTTCTGTCCTATAACGGTTTTGTTTAATAGAGTCAGTAGTCCTATAGAACCAATAGTCCTAGGTGACCATTAATCCAAATTGTTCAAAAATGGCTACGGGAAATTTTGAGATGTGTAAGTCGAAAACATGGCAACGGTGCTTGCCCTACTTTTGTAAGTTCAGCAAAGTGCCTTTATTTTGAAATACCCTTGACTCTTCCTCGAAAGCCAATTTTAAGCAAACGTGATTTGGCAGGTCTTCTGACTTCTCCTCACAGGGCCTCGGCCTTCCCATGCGACAATGATGCCGCACAGTGGCGTTACTTTTGTAAGAGGCTGTGGCATATTGGATTCACAGCAGCGGGACTGTCCGGGACTTTCACCCGTGTTCCCTTTTCACACCGCCATATCCATGGCATTGGTGACCAAATCGGTTGCAAAAGTACATGTTTTTTTTGTACTCGCGTAAAAAAAATGATGTATTATCTACAAGATATTATAAGTCAGATTCTTTTTTAGAAGACTCAACAAAATTACACATTGAAAAACACTAACTCATGGTTTCGTTCTACAGAGCGTAAAGCACAAAAAAAAGCTACCTACACTTGTAGGAAGCTTTTTTTGTGTGTATAATACACAGCAAAATTATTGATTTTTAATCAAATAATCAAGAATTTGTACAGCATTGGTAGCAGCGCCTTTGCGGAGGTTGTCGCCAACGCACCAAAGGTTGAGGGAACATGGCTGTGAGTAGTCGCGACGGATTCGACCTACGAAGACCTCGGGTCGGTTGTGTGCCATAATGGGCATGGGGTATCGGTTGGTGGTAGGATCATCGGCAAGTACAACGCCAGGGGTGTCTGCGATGAGTTGGCGTGCTTGGTCGAGGTTATAGTCGTTGTGGAATTCGATATTGACAGCCTCGCTGTGGCCTCCCACGACGGGAACGCGGACTACTGTGGCGGTTATTTGAATGGATGAATCTCCCAAGATTTTGCGAGTTTCGTCTACTAGCTTTTGCTCCTCGGTGGTATAGCCGTCGGGGTTGAAATCGCCACCGTGAGGAAAGAGGTTGCGGAAAATCTGATACGGATAGGCAGGTTGGTATTGGTTGCCTAGTTCCTTTTTCATGATCTCACCCAATTGGGAACTGGGCACATTGTGGTGCGCAAAGTAGTCCTCCTCGGCTTGCAGTTGGCGTATGGCCTTGACGCCGGTACCGGTGATGCTTTGGTAGGTGGATATGACCAGCCGTTTGATTCGGTATCGTTGGTGAAGGCGCGAAACAGCTAGCACCATTTGGATAGTGGAACAGTTTGGGTTGGCGATGATACGGTGATCCGGTCGGATGGCATTGATGTTGATTTCGGGAACCACTAATGGTACATCATCATGCATACGCCAACAGGAGGAATTGTCTACCACCGTGCACCCTTCTTTGGCAAATAGGGGTGCATACTTGCGTGAAGTGGATGCGCCAGCGGAGAAGACGGCATATTCCGGCTTTTGGGCAATGGCTTCTTCTGGGCTGACCACAGTGAGATGATGCCCTGCAAAATTGATAGTTTTTCCTACCGATTTGGGCGAGGCAACGGGAATGATTTGATGGTCGGTAAAACATCTTTGGCCAAGTTCTTCCAGCATAACGCCTCCAACGAGACCTGTGGCACCGACTACGGCAATTTTCATTTTTTTCTATACTTTCTTTTAACGCATGCAACAGAATCGAATCTGTTGCACATCAGTTTGTTTGGCATGTAGCGGCAGGGAAAAGACCACCGCATGAGGACATCATCTTATGAGGGTGACAGTGCCTTTTAGTACTTGGGTCACGCCTGGGTTGAGTGCAGTGCGGTAGCGCATCACATATACGTAAGCACCTTGGGGGCATGGTTGACCATTTAGATTGGTACCGTCCCAATAGCCGTCGGTCCCCTGAAAATAGCACACTTGCTCGCCAAAGCGGTTGTAGATATATACGCGCACATCGTTGACGTTACCCTGGATGGCAGGGGAGAAACGGTTATTGGTACTCAAGTCGGGTGTGAAGGCATTGGGGATGAAGTCGGATACCTTGATCAGTGGGATCCGCGAGGTGGCGGTGTCGTCGCAACCGTAGTCGTTATGGACAGCTAGGCGGACATCCATGGTGTCAACACCTTCAAGGGGGAATATGATGCTAGTTTGGGCAAGGGTGCTAGTTTGATTGTTGGGTAACAACCAAATGCGGGAGTCGTGCCCATAGCTCATGTCAGTTAACTCGATTGTCAGTTCATCAATGGTTGCCACTTCGGGGGAATGGGCGATAATGGCTTTCATGGGGATGAAAGTAAAGTCGAGGGTGACTATGCTGTCACAACCCCAATCGTTGACCAAGTGAACAGTATCTTGGTTTTGAGTGGCATCGTTGTCTTCGGAATAGGTCTTGCCGTTAATCCAAGTATAAGGTTTGCAGTCGAGTACCACATCAGTGTTGTAGCTGAGGTCAGAAACAACTAGGTGAAGATAGCGGATGCTGTCGGTCTCATGGGAGGAATAATAGCGTCGAACGGTGTCGAGGGTCTGCTGTGGTTGGTTGAAGGTTATGCCACACCATGAATAGCTTTCGCCACGACAGATGCCAGCGGTGTCGTAGATATGATAGTTGGGGTAGGTGAGGATGAGCAAACTATCGTAGTTGTTGCAACCATTGGTAAAAGAGGCGGTGCAGTAAATCCAAGTGGAATCGACATGGCTTTGATCCAACTGGCCCTCTTGGCTGAGCAACACCATGCTAGTAAAGTTGACTTGTATTGCCGAATTGGGTAATACTTGCCGTTGACCGTCAACAATTTTGACAGCACTCCAAGAACATGAATCGATAGTTTGTGAACTTGGATATTGGAGCTGGACAGAGGTGGCTTCCCCTTCTGCCAAGATGCGATCTTCGCAATAGAGGGACATGGAGCGGGATGTATCCACTCCAACAGTGATAGTGTCGCGCATGCTACGATTGTCAACGCCATACCAATAGCCGTTGGCACCCTGATAGCGACACTGGACTACATACATGGTGGTGCGGGTTGGCGAAACACTTACAGAGGTGTGCTCGGCATTGAGATAGTAGCCGTTGGTGTCACCAACATTTGCAGAAAACTGCACAGAGTCGATAATAGCACCGTTGGTGTCTAGAAAGAGTCGCCACCAAGTGATGTTTTTGACAGTTTCGCCTTGAGGGGTGAAACGCCACGCTTCGTAGTTGGTCTCGCCCGTCCAACCCCCAGTTTGGTTGCCGCGGTCGGGAGCTACGAAAGCTCCGGGAGAGTTAGACTGGATGTAAAAGGAGGGGTCACCGATATAAGAGGGGTCGTGATAATGGGACTCCTGTGTGGTGCCGGTGGCGTTTTGAATGCCAATCAGCCCCTTACCGCTATTGGTGGAGGAACAACATTTACGTTGTTTGATATGAACCTCGATGATATTGGTTCCCTCATAGCACACAATTTGATAGGTGCATCGATCGTTGCCGTGGCTACTAGCTGGGTACAGAGGAACTTCGTTGACGCTTGCACAGAGGTGCCGACATGGATAAGTGCCGCCCACGTAGCGGAACATTCCTTGGTTGGATGTTAGTGCGGAAGTGGGGTGGATGTCCTCATAAACGCCATAAATGGCATTGAGCGAGGGAAATGAAGTACTAGGGATTGGAATGCTATAGTTGTATGCGCAATATTGGCCTACATAGTTGGTGTTAAACGAAACCAAGCCGTTGGAACCTACTACGGCTTGCGTATAGGGCTGACCGAAGAACATGAAAGTGAATGGGAAAGAAATAGTGGCGTTCTCCCAAGCATCATCGGTGCTGATGTTGAGGTGGTTGCCAGCATGGAAAGTGGTGTCGACTGGGTTGTAAGGAATTGACTCAATGAGATATGTACCGTTGAAATGTTGTGTGGTGATAAACGGGGTAGCGTTGAGCAGTAGCGTACCCACTTTGCAGTTTACCAAAGTATCCCACCCGTTTTCAATGCAAATAGCCGATTGCGTGTGGTCGTATTTTTCATTGATGGTAATCTCGGGACACTGCGCCATAAGGCAGACAGTAGAGACCATTAAGAGAAATGCAGTCAAAAAAGTTTTTTTCATAGAGATAGAGTATGTATTTGTTATATAATGCTGATGTTTCTCATTTTGAGTGCGAGCAAATTCTATTACTGCAACGTTGTGTGCGATTGGATATTGTTTTCTATACTGTTTTTCTGTTTTCTTGCCGACCAGGACACAAAAACCTCCATTTGTTGCAAACAAGTGGAGGCTTAATACTATTTAACTGGGAATATGCATTCCTTCAAAGGCTATTTGTCGTTTTTGATGCGCATGCGGTAGAAAGAACGGTAGACAAAGAAGAGTGCAATGACTAGGAATATTATACCCACCCAAGGGGCAATGTGTCGGAAACCTTCGCTGATGGCGATTTCCATAGCCAACACACCAAATAGGGTGGTGAATTTGATGATGGGGTTTAATGCCACGGAGGATGTGTCCTTGAAGGGGTCGCCAACTGTATCGCCTACGACACTAGCATCGTGTAGGGAAGTTCCCTTGGCATTCATATCCACTTCCACAACTTTTTTGCTATTGTCCCAAGCACCACCAGCATTAGCCATATAAACGGCTTGGAAGAGGCCAAAAACAGCAATGCTGATGAGGTAGCTAATAAAGAGGCAAACAGCGTTCTGACCACCTATACTCTCAGGCGAAGAAAAGCAAGCAAATGCCAATGCGAAGCAAAAGATGGCAATGAATATATTTATCATACCCTTTTGAGCATATTGAGTGCAGATTTTGACGACTTCTTGGGACTTAGCTGTGTCAGCTTTCTTAGGAGCGTTTGGGTCCAACCGGATGTTGTCTTTGATAAACTCTACGGCACGGTTGGCACCTGTGGTAACTGCCTGCATGGAAGCACCTGTGAACCAGTAGATAACGCAACCTCCTAGGATGAATCCGATGAGAGAATAGGGGTTGAGGAGGTTGAGGATGCTTTCGGGTTCGATGTTTAATGTCTTCTGAATCATCAGGATGAGGGAGAAAATCATGGTGGTGGCGCCTACCACGGCAGTGCCGATTAGCACAGGTTTGGCAGTGGCTTTGAAAGTGTTGCCGGCACCATCGTTTGCCTCAAGGTAGTGTTTGGCCTTTTCAAAGTCGGGAGTGAAGCCGAATTCCTCCTTTACTTCTTTGGTGGTTTTTTCGATGTTGTCCTCAATAAGAGAGAGCTCGTAGACGGACTGAGCATTGTCGGTAACAGGACCATAACTGTCGACAGCTATGGTGACAGGACCCATGCCTAGCATGCCGAAAGCCACCAAACCAAAGGCAAAGATGGAATAGTAGGTGCCGAATATGTCGCCGATGCCGAATGCTGTGGAAGCCATGTAGGCCAACACCATCAAGAAAACGAATACCAAGCCCGTCCAAAATGCGCCCATATTGCCAGCGACAATGCCGGAAAGAATGTTCAGTGAGGCACCACCTTGTTCGGAAGCCTTGACTACTTCCTGCACATGTTTTGATGTGGGGGAAGTGAAGAGTTTGGTAAGTTCGGGGATAAGGGCTGCACCTAAGGTGCCGCAACTGATGATGACAGCAAGAGCAAGCCAAAGGTTCTCGTGACCGGGAATGCCGCTGAGCATGAAGTAGGAGGCAAAGAAAGTTCCAACAATAGAAAGGATAGAGGTAATCCACACCAGAACTGAGAGGGGCGTTTCGAAGTTCATGTCATCAGCATTACCATATCGGGCCTTGGAAATGAGACCATTAATGTAGTAGGATAAAACAGAGGCGATGATGCCAAGGATGCGCATGACGAATATCCAAGCCAAAAGTTTGACTTGCATAGCAGGGTCGGGCACAGCCAATAGAATAAAACTGACTAAAGCCACGCCGGTGACGCCGTATGTTTCGAAACCATCTGCGGTAGGTCCGATGCTGTCGCCTGCATTGTCACCAGTGCAGTCGGCAATGACACCGGGGTTGCGGGGGTCGTCTTCACCAATCTTGAAGACTACCTTCATCAGGTCGCTCCCAATGTCAGCAATCTTGGTGAAAATACCGCCAGCGATACGGAGGGCACTGGCACCAAGACTCTCACCGATGGCAAAACCAATAAAGCAACTGCCGGCTAAATTTTCTGGCATGAAGAGTAGGATTACCAACATCAGCACCAATTCGATGCAGATGAGAACAATGCCGATACTCATGCCAGCACGCAGGGGGATATTAAGCAGGTCAAGAGGTTTGCGGCGTAAGGAGGCAAAAGCCATGCGAGCATTGGCGTAGGTGTTCATCCGGACTCCGAACCACGCCACACTGTAGGAACCTAGGATACCTATAACGGTCCATGCCAACACCAAAAGGACTGCACCGGCGCTCATGTGGGAGAGTACGCCAAAGTAAAGGGCAATGGCGGCACCAATGAAGACAAATAGGATAATCAAGAACTTGCCTTGTTGTTTAAGATAAGTGGAACAAGTTTTGAAGATGACATTGCCGATTTCCAACATGGACTTGTGGGCGCCAAGTTTGCGCACCTTGTTGTATTGCCAAAAACCGAAAAGAAGTCCGAGGACTACGATTAAAAAACCCCAATAGAGAATTTTTGCGGAAGGATCTTGGGAGAATCCTGTGGGCATTTGCAGGTCTGCCTCACTTGCGAAGGAGAAAAGTGGAAGTGCAAGTGCAGTAAGTAATAAAGGTAACTTCTTCACGTTCAAATCGTTTTGATTTATACTCAGTTTTCTAAAAGCGCACAAATATACTAATTTTCGTTGTGATACAAAAAAAAAATGTACCTTTGCAAGTCATTTTGTTGTGAAAACACCAACATAATTTTATACCTAACACCCATGATTGAGAACAAACTCCAACAAGCAGTCGCTACAGCGCTAATGAGTCTGTATAATGTCAAAGCAACCCCTGAGTCGGTGGTTTTGCAGGCTACCAAGAAAGATTTTTCCGGCGATTATACCCTCGTTGTTTTCCCTTATGTTAAGCAAGCCCGCAAGTCGCCCGAGGCAGTGGCTAATGAGCTGGGCGCTGCAGTGAAGGAAATGGTGGCGGAGGTGTATGACTATAATGTAGTCAAGGGCTTCCTAAATTTTTCAATTGCCGATAGCTATTGGGTTGCCTTCATCGAGGAAAATCGCAACAACCCCAATTATGGGCTCAAACAGGTTTCTGCAGATGAAAAGCCCATTGTTGTGGAGTATTCCTCGCCTAACACGAACAAGCCCCTTCACTTGGGTCACATTCGCAACAACCTGTTGGGCTGGTCGGTGAGCGAGCTGTTGGCAGCCAATGGAGCCAATGTCAAAAAAGTCAATCTAGTCAATGACCGTGGCATTCATATTTGCAAATCGATGTTGGCTTGGCTGAAATACGGCAATGGCGAAACGCCCGAAACCTCTGGCATGAAAGGGGATCATTTGGTGGGCAAATACTATGTGGAATTCGACAAGCACTACAAGGAGGAAATCAAACAGTTGGTGCAGCAAGGCGTGGAGGAGGAAGAGGCCAAAAAGCAGGTCCCTCTAATGTTGGAAGCTCAGAACATGTTAAAACGTTGGGAAGATGGTGACAAGGATGTCCGCGACCTTTGGAACAAGATGAATTCATGGGTATATGCCGGTTTCGACGAGACCTATGGCCGTCTAGGCATATGTTTTGATAAGGTGTATTATGAATCTAACACCTATTTGTTGGGCAAAGAGTTGGTGCAAAAAGGGTTGAATATGGGTGTTTTCTTCCGTAAGGAGGACGGCTCTGTGTGGTGCGACCTTACCTCTGATGGGCTCGACCAAAAGTTGCTCTTGCGCAAGGATGGCACATCGGTGTATATGACCCAGGATTTGGGTACGGCTCTGTTGCGTACCCAGGATTTTGATGCCAAGCAGTTGATTTATGTAGTCGGCAACGAGCAGGATTACCATTTCAAGGTGTTGAAATTAGTGTTGAAAAAACTCGGTTTTGATTGGGGAGAAAAACTCTATCATCTCTCCTATGGTATGGTTGAACTACCCAATGGCAAGATGAAGTCGCGCGAGGGTACAGTGGTTGATGCCGATGACTTGATTACCGAGATGGAAACTACCGCCGAGGCGATGAGTCGCGAGCATGGCAAAAATGACGGTATGAGCGATAATCAGCTTAAAGAGCTTTATCATATGCTGGCTTTGGGTGCTCTCAAGTACTTTATCCTCAAGGTTGACCCCACAAAAAACATGTTGTTCAACCCTGCCGAGAGTATTGATTTCAACGGCAATACAGGCCCCTTTATCCAATACACACATGCCCGTATCTGCAGTATCGTTCGTAAGGCCGAGGAACAGGGTCTCGACGACCGGAAGCTAGTTGAAGTGACTTCTCTCAACGAGAAAGAACGCACCGTTGTAAAGAGTCTGCATGATATGCCTGGAGTTATCGCATCCGCTGCCGATAACTATAGCCCCGCTATGGTTGCCAACTATGCCTATGAGTTGGCCAAGAACTTCAATAGTTTTTACCAGGATACGCCCATCCTCCGCGAGGAAGACACGTCGGTGAAGACATTTCGCGTGCAGATTTGTGCCGTTGTGGCGCAGGCTATCAAGAATACCATGCACATACTTGGCATTGATGTTCCTGAAAGAATGTAACAGAGCAAACATCAATAATAGTGGTATCATAAATGTATTATACTCTGCCCTACACAATCCCCAATTTCATTTGCGACAACCACGACACTCTTACTGCGTGGGGTTGTGCTCGATTGCTGCAGCTGGCTGCGGATAACCATACCAGACTTTTCGGTATCGGTTTTCAGCAACTTCAGGAGCAATATAAAGCTTGGGTGCTTTGCCGTACCTATTATGAGATGCGTAGGCTTCCGGTTGATTACGAGGATGTTGTTGTGCGCACTTGGTCTCGAGGAACTGACGGACTTTTTGTTTGGCGCGATTTCGAGATGATCGACCAAGCAGGTGTCGTTATTGTTGCAGGGACCACCAGTTGGGTGATTATTGACACGAATGTTCGCCATGTGGTCCGCTTGGGATCTTTTATCCAGGAATTCGAACATCATCCAGAACGGGCCACCAATTTCGACAAGTTGGGGCACATCCGCTTCTTGAAAGGGGAGGAAGGAGAACTTGTTGTGGAACATCAGCCGGTAAAACAATCCATGCTCGATCACACCCAGCACGTAAACAATGCCGAATACATCAAATGGATTTTTGACAATCTGCCGGAAGGCATGACCACTGAGGGACCATTTGTTTTGGATGTGGAGTATCTGCAGGAAACCCGTTTTGGTGAGGACGTAACCATTCGCCGTTTCCATAGGGATGATGGTACGTTGCTATTCAAGATTGCAAATACTCGCGCCACCGCTGTGGTCGCTACCTTAAAAAAACAGCCTCTTCGTTAGTGAGTGTGGTTTGCTTTATTTGTAAGATAAGACTAGTCTATTCTGTAAAATGTGTAAAATGAAACGGTTATTTTTGTTTTTTGTTGCTTTGCTGACTGTTGCGGGCCCTGCTTGTGCCCAGTCTGGGTTGTTGTCTACCAAAAAGAAGACATCTCCAGTAGTAGCCGACACATCTGTTCCGGGCGTGCAACGAATGTTAGAGACTTTCGATTTAATAAACAACTACTATGTAGTAGATCCACAAACCGATAACCTTTCCGAGACGGCCATTCGGGCCATGCTCACCAGCCTCGATCCACATAGTATCTACATTCCCGCCAAGGATGTGGAACGCAC
Source organism: uncultured Bacteroidaceae bacterium (assembly GCA_964483145.1). Lineage (GTDB taxonomy): Bacteria > Bacteroidota > Bacteroidia > Bacteroidales > P3 > Colimorpha. Next base: position 3,628 of record CAZAAK010000058.1, on the reverse strand, counting down.
TAATGAAGCCTTGCAGGGTAATTTCGAAGGCGTGGGCATCTCTTTTACTATCCTCGACGACACCATTTGTGTGTCGGAGGTGATAGCTGGTGGTCCTTCCGAGAAAGTGGGGATACTCAATGGTGACAAATTTCTGCGTATTGACGGTATCAAAGCAACCGGTGATAGCGCTAGACAACCTTTCGTTTTCCGTCACCTTAGAGGTGATAAAGGTACTGTGGTTGTGGTAGATATGCTTAGGGGTGGCGACACTCTGACCTTTGATATTACGCGAGACCGCATCCCGATTCATTCGGTGGAGGTGTACTTTATGGAGGACGATTCTATTGGCTATATCAGTCTGCTTCGTTTTGCCCGCACTTCTGTTGCCGAGTTCCGTAATGCGGTGCACGATTTGAAGAGACAAGGCATGAAAAGCTTGATCCTTGACCTCCGTGGCAACACTGGTGGATTCCTTGATATTGCCTGCGGAATGGCTAATGAGTTCATCAAGCCTAACCGTCTGCTAGTCTATCAGGAGGGACGGGCGCAGAAGCGTCAGGACTTCAAGTCGGTCTACGGCGGGTCTTTTCGCAAGGGTGGTCTTGCTGTGTTGGTTGACGAGAATTCTGCTTCAGCTAGCGAAATTGTTAGTGGTGCTGTCCAAGATTGGGATCGGGGTGTTCTTATAGGTCGCCGGACGTTTGGCAAAGGATTGGTACAACGCATGTTCGAGCTTTCGGACGGATCGCAAGTGCGCATTACCACAGCGCGATATTACACTCCTTCGGGTCGTTGTATACAAAAACCGTATGAAAAAGGTACAGAAGACTACAACAACGAGTTGAACAATCGTTTCCGGCACGGTGAGTTATTCTCGGTGGACTCTATTCATTTCCCTGATTCTCTGAAATACAAGACCAATGGTGGTCGTACTGTCTACGGCGGTGGCGGCATCATGCCGGACATCTTCATTCCGTTGGATACCACACCAGCCTCCAAGTATTATCAAGTGTGCCGTCGCAAAGGGGTGCTCAATCAGTTTCCGCAATTCTATGCCGACCATCATCGTGGTGATACTATGGTGGCTGATTATGATGCATTCATTCGTAATTACAATCAGTTGGGCCTTGATTCCATTTTTGATGCCTTTGCTGCTACCAAGGGTGTCTGCCGCGACTCTGTCAAAGAGACTGCTACGGACAGTATTGTGCGGTACAACAATCATTTCCTTTCTTTGCAAATAAAGGCTTTGGTGGCCGACCGCCTTTTCGGTCGTGGCCATTACTATCGCATTATGAAGGATGAGGACAAATTCTATCAGGTTGCTCTTGTTGAACTGAGGAAAAATAAGGATTAAAAAGGAGATGAAAACGGCTGGGTCAATTTCCAGCCAATTGCTTTGCTGTCGGCAAGTAGCCTGTGGAATTCAAGAAAAATCTCAGGACCTAGTTGGCGCAAATACTCTCTAACCTGGGAAATGTCTTGCCGTACCATGAAATACCTAAAAGTTATACTTTCAATTGCTTTGTTGTTGCTTGCTGGATGTAGAATGCCAGATAATGGTGGCAAGCAGATTTTCCGTTACAACGAATCGGCTGGTATTACCTCCCTCGACCCTGCCTTTGCCAAGGATCAAACCCTTACTTGGGTTTGCTCACAGCTTTACAATGGGCTTATCTGCCTCGATGAAAACTTAAAGCCGCAACCGTGCATTGCCAAGAGTTGGGACATTACTCCCGATGGAAAAACCTATACCTTCATTTTACGCAATGATGTTTTTTTTCACAAGAGTGGTCTCTTCGCTAACCCCGACTCGACTCGTGCCGTGGTGGCTTCCGACTTTCTGTATAGCTTTCAGCGCATCATCGACCCCGATGTGGCCTCTCCGGGTCGGTGGGTCTTTGACGAGGTACAAGATTTCAATGCTCCAAACGACTCCACCTTTGTCATTCGTCTGAAACAGCCCTTCGGCCCTTTCCTCAGTTTGTTAGGTATGGTCTATTGCTCCGTTGTGCCCCACGAGGTGGTGGAATACTATGGCGCGGACTTTCGTCAGCATCCTTGCGGAACGGGTCCCTTCTACATGCAATTATGGAAGGAAAATGTTAAACTTGTGATGCGCCGCAACGAACACTACTTCGAGCGAGATAGTCTCGGCAACCCTATCCCTTATCTTGATGCGGTGGCGGTTACCTTTATTGTCGACAAGCAGACTTCTTTTCTGGAATTTGTTAAGGGTAACCTCGACTTTATGAACTCGTTGGATGCAGCTTACAAAGATGAACTTCTCACCAGAGCGGGGCAACTCAAAGCCAAATATGCCGACCGAATCAACATGGTCTGCACACCATTCCTTAACACCGAATACTTAGGCTTTTGCATGGAGAACTCGGCAACCCCTCTCAACGATCGTCGTATTCGTCAGGCCATCAACTACGGATTCGATCGTAAGAAGATGATGAAATACTTGCGCAACGGCATCGGAGTCCCCGGCACGGGTGGATTCGTCCCATGTGGGCTTCCCGGCTTCGACACGGTGTCGGAATACGGCTACAGTTACGACCGAAAGAAAGCCCTCAACCTTTTGTCCGAAGCAGGTTATCCTCACGGCAAAGGATTACCTGTCATTACATTGTCCACCACTAGCAACTATCTTGACTTGTGTAAATACATTCAGCAACAGTTGGGGCTCTTGGGCATGCAAGTGAAAGTGGATGTATGTGCTCCCGCTACCTTGCGTGAGCAGATTGCCAAAGGCATGAGCAGTTGGTTTCGTGGTAGTTGGATTGCAGACTATCCTGATGCCGAAAACTATCTTTCGCTCTTTTACAGTCCCAACCGATGCCCTGTGGGCTCCAATTATACGCGTTTTATGAACGTCGACTACGACAGCCTCTATGTGCGTGCCAAAAGAGCTACCGACGAAAGCGAACGAATCCAACTTTACCGCCAAATGGACCGGGTGATTATGAGTGAAGCCCCAGTCGTTGTGCTTTATTACGATCAAGTACTTCACTTCACCCACAAAAACGTTCGAGGGCTCAGAAGCAATGCTATGAATGCATTGGATTTGAGATATGTACGCATCGAAAACAATGACACCCTCTAATCCGTCCACACCGCCATTTCTTTCCTCCGCGACTTCCTCTCTTATCGGCTCCCCTATGTATGTGCACCACGAAAGCTCCGCCAAAGTATCGGAGCTATTGATGTCCGGTAAAACTCAAGAAGGCATACCCCACATGCCCGAAGCCCAACAAAATTGTACTTCGGGCGTTCTTTTCAGAAAAGTAAGCCTCCTAATCGAAAAGTGTCGGTTCTGTCGGCGCCTTGTGCATCTCATTGGCGGCAATCTCGTCCCACGTTTTGTCAAGATTCCCCATAATGTAGCAAAATCCATGTAGTGCATAAGTGTAAGGCGAATCATAGTGACCACTTTTGTAAAAGCACAATGTCTTTTGATACTCCGCGAAGAATGTGGGCCTCTGCAAGCTTGCTCCGCCGGACTAGATAGCCCATGCCTAGGTGGCAAAGTATGGGTAAGTTCACCTTTTTGTTTACCTTTTGTTTACTTTCCTTTTACTATTTGTTTACTATTGCTGTCCGGTAAAACTTTTCGGCTGACCAAAATTAGGGCTGACACTTC
>CAZAAK010000057.1:15492-16089 GCA_964483145.1 uncultured Bacteroidaceae bacterium | reverse complement strand
AAGTTTTGGCTCCCTTTTTTTGTTTTTGTCCTATGCTGTTTTGCTTGGGCCTTCGCTTGAGGGCAAAGGAATTAGGTGTTTGTGGGCGGATGGGTAGGATGTGAAGGCGTATATAACGAGGGCGTTGCGGGCGGGCGAAATCGGACGTTATCGTTATATTCCCATTTGTTTTTTAATAATCCAAAAAAAAGTTGTATCTTTGCAACCTAATAATACTACAGTACAGTTCCTATGAAAAAGAAACTTACCGATTTGGTTAATTCCAAAGATAAATACAAGTGGTCTTATTGCTCTTTGGGGGGCACTGTTCGGGTAAATATATCCTCAGGTGCTGATATTGCCCACCTTCGCGAATTGGACGAGAAAATGTGGACAGTTTTGAGTTGCCCAGTGAAGGGCCTTGAGATGGACGAGCGAACACTTGACTTGATAGATTATGACCGTGATGGCAAGATTCGTGTGGAAGAGGTTGTGGAGGCTGCACAGTGGCTGTGTTCGGTTGTGAAGGTCCCAAATACTATTTTATTGGGGCAGGATTTTATCGATCTGTCGGATTTTAATACCGACAATGAGGAGGGTGCCAAACTGCAAGAAAGT
>CAZAAK010000057.1:0-15392 GCA_964483145.1 uncultured Bacteroidaceae bacterium | reverse complement strand
GCCAAAAAGGTACTTGAAATTATGGGGTTGAACAAGACTACCATTTCTCTGTCGGGTTTTAATACCGACAATGAGGAGGGTGCCAAACTGCAAGAAAGTGCCAAAAAGGTACTTGAAATTATGGGGTTGAACAAGACTACCATTTCTCTGTCGGAACTAGATGCATTCCTTGTCCATTATGATGAGGATTGCAAGAAGCAGTTGGAGGAGGATTTAGGGGCTATGACTGTGGCTACGGCTCCTTATGGTGAAAGTAGCGATGATGCCGTAGTGGCTGTAAACGCAGTCCGTGACAAGATTGCCGACTATTTTGTCCGTTGCAAGTTTATCCAATTCCATGACGATTGTGCGGCAGCATTGGACGTTTCAGTAGAAAAGGTGGCTGCCATTAGTGAGAAGAATCTATCCACTAGTATAGAAGAGATTTCGGCTTATCCTATTTCGCGTCCTATAGCAAATGCGGTGCTTCCGGTTAATGAGGGTATCAATCCTGCTTGGCAGGATGTATTTGGTAGGTTAAAGGCCTTGGTGTTGGATGTGGACTACCCCGGCAAGGAAAGCATCAATGAGCGGGAGTGGAATGCTGTTGTTGCCAAGATAGACGCTTATGTTGCCGCTAGGGATGGCCAGGAAAAGGCTATCAATGACGGACAGGCTGAAAAGCAGAATGCTGAACATGAGCTTTTCAAACCTCTCGAGCGGTTATTGCATCTTTATAGGGACTTTTACACCCTATTGCGCAACTATGTGATGATGGCCGATTTCTATGATGCCTCAAAGCAGGCAGTATTTCAGGCGGGAAAGCTTTTTATTGACTCCCGTTGCCTGAATCTCTGCATGAAGGTGGCCGATGTGCCCAAGCACATGGATGGTTCGAAACTCAGTGGAATGTTCCTGATTTATTGCACGTGCACATCTAAGGTAAAGAATGAAACAATGAACATTGTTGCTGTGTTGACCGATGGAGAAGTAAACGATGTGCGTGTGGGCAAGAATGCCGTCTTCTATGATAACAGTGGGCAGGACTGGGACGCTGTAATCACCCAAATTGTGGATAATCCAATTAGCATCCGACAAGCCTTTTGGTCGCCTTACCGCAAGTTTGGCAGATGGATTAACGATAAACTGTCGAAGTCGGCTCAGGAGAAGGAAGCCAAATCCTTTGAAAACCTTACCGCAAAAGCCGACAGCGCTGCCACGGCTATTGCAACCGATGGTAAGGCTGTTTCCACGGCTGACACCAAAAAAACTTTTGACATTGCCAAGTTTGCAGGTATTTTCGCGGCAATAGGTTTGGCGTTGGGTTTTGTTCTTCAAGCGCTCACAGGTGTCTTTAAGGTGATGTTCAGTTCGTTGCCTGCATTTCTCCTTGTTGTTGTAGTGGTTATGGTCTGCATCTCGGGCCCCTCGATATTCCTTGCTTGGTTGAAACTGCGTAACCGCAATTTGGGCCCGATACTGAATGCCAACGGTTGGGCTATCAACTCCAAGATCTTGGTGAATGCCCGTTTTGGGGCCACTTTGACAGACATGGCAAAATACCCGAAGATTATGGTCAACGACCCTTATGCTGTCAAGACCATGCCCAAGTGGTTGCGTTGGGTATTGTCCATTTTGCTGGTTCTGATTGTTGTGTTTCTTGTCCTTTACTTCAACAATTATTTTGACAGGTTTGGTATAGAAGCATTGCATTATGACAGCGAAAATTCTTTTATTGGCAAAATATTTGGCAAGGTAAGTGCGGACATGACCGCTGTGGCGGAAGGTGTTGCTGAGGCGGTTGCACAAGATCCTACATCTGCTGGGGCGTCTGTTACAGATTCTGTGATGTAAAAATAGCCCTTATTACCTTATCCGTTCCGTTGATAGGACAAAATACAATAAATACAACATAACAATGTACAGAACAAATACTTGCGGTGAATTGAACATAAAGCATGTAGGTCAGGAAGTGACGCTTTGCGGATGGTTGCAACGTTCGCGTGACCTCGGTGGCATGACATTTATCGACTTGCGTGACCGCTATGGTATTACACAGTTGGCCTTTAACATGGAAACCAATGCTGAGTTGTGTGAGAAGGCCCGTAAACTTGGGCGCGAATATGTCATTCAAGCTAAGGGTGTGGTGATAGAACGTGCCAGCAAGAACACGAAAATTCCCACCGGTGAAATCGAGATTGAAGTAAAGGAGCTCAATGTCTTGAATGAAGCCAAAACTCCCCCCTTCACCATTGAAGACAATAGCGATGGCGGTGATGACTTGCGGATGAAATATCGCTATTTAGATATTCGTCGCAATCCTGTCCGCAAGAATCTAGAACTGCGGCATCGTATGGCGATGTTGGTTCGCAACTATTTGAGTGACCGCAATTTTTTGGAGATAGAGACTCCCATGCTCATCAAGTCCACCCCAGAGGGAGCTCGAGACTTTGTGGTGCCTTCGCGCATGAATCCGGGTGAGTTTTATGCTCTACCGCAGAGCCCACAACAGTACAAGCAATTGTTGATGGTAGCTGGCATGGACCGTTATTTTCAGATTGTGCGTTGCTTTCGGGATGAGGACCTTCGTGCCGACCGTCAGCCCGAATTTACCCAAATCGACTGTGAAATGTCGTTTGTGGAACAGGAGGATGTGCTGAATATGTTCGAGGGTTTGGCTAAACACCTTTTCCGGGAGGTGAAAAACTTGGAGTTTGACAATTTCCCACGTATGACGTGGCATGAAGCCATGCGCACATATGGTAGCGACAAACCGGATATTCGTTTTGGTATGAAGTTCGTTGAGCTAAACGATGTGGTCAAAGGCCATGGTTTTGGACTTTTCGACAATGCCGAGTTGGTGGTGGGCATTAATGCCGATGGATGTGCCGGGTACACCCGCAAGCAATTGGACGCTCTGACAGAGTTTGTAAAGCGTCCACAGGTAGGGGCTAGTGGCTTGGTGTATATAAAATACAATGCGGATGGCAGTTTCAAGTCGAGCATCGACAAGTACTATACCCAAGACGATTTAAAGCTTGTAGCCGAGAGATTTTGCGCCAAACCCGGCGATTTGATGCTTGTTCTCTGTGGGCCTGCAATGAAAACTCGCGTGCAATTATGTGCTCTTCGTTTGGAAATGGGCGGCCAGTTGGGGCTACGAAACCCAGAGGTGTTTGCGCCGTTGTGGGTGATTGACTTCCCATTATTGGAGTGGGATGAAGAGACACAGCGATACTATGCCATGCATCATCCGTTTACAGCGCCCAAACCAGAGGATGAGGCTTTGTTGGAAGATGAAAGCAAATGGGGCGAAATCCGTGCCAATGCCTACGATATCGTTATGAATGGTGTAGAGGTGGGAGGAGGTTCTATCCGTATTCACGACCGTGCCTTGCAAAACAAGATGTTTCACACGCTAGGATTTACCGATGAGAAGGCTTATGAACAGTTCGGTTTTCTGATGGATGCTTTCACTTATGGGGCCCCCCCTCATGCTGGGCTCGCTTTTGGATTCGACCGTTTGTGCTCGCTCTTTGGTGGAGCTGACAGCATTCGCGATTTTATTGCATTCCCCAAGAACAACAGTGGTAGGGATGTGATGAGCGGCAGCCCGTCACCTATCTCGCAGGAGCAGTTGGATGAGCTTCAGATAGACGTCAAGATTAAATAAACGGATCGCTCATTGCGGCGTTGCAAATTGCATAATTTATAGGGCGGCTTCAATGTATTGGGGTCGCCTTTTTTTATTGTCCACTAGAGGTAGTTAGGTCGCATACGGTGGCATGGCAAGCTTTGATAAGGTCCTGTGGGGCTATTTTGAGCTGTAGTCCACGCATGCCGGCGCTGACATACACTTGCTCAAACGATTCGACAGTTGAATGAATGAAGGTCGGGAAAGCCTTTTTCATGCCAATGGGGCTACATCCCCCACGAATGTATCCGGTAAGAGGCAAGAGCTCCTTTAGGGGGATTAGGTCGCACTTTTTGTTTCCAGTGATTTTTGCAGTCTTTTTGAGGTTCACTTCTTCGGCTCCAGGAATAACGCAGACAAAATAGCCTGTCCGGTCGCCCTGTAGCACCAAGGTTTTAAAGACTTGCGCAATATCCTCGCCAAGTTGTTCGGCGAGGTGTTGAGCACCGAGGTCACTTTCATCAACTGTATATGGAACGAGTTCGTATGCAATTTTGCTTTGGTCAAGTAGCCTGGCTGCATTTGTTTTACCGATTTTGTTCATGCCTGAAAATTTGTTGCAAATATACCGATTTTCTGCCAAATAGATGAATTGAACAAATATTTCCATCAAAATCTCATCAAAAAAGTATTGTTACTGCCCGAAAAAAAGGACAAAAGTATGCAGAAATGGGGTGGTTGAGAAAAAAAATCGTAGGTGGAATGAATAGATAATAAGACAATTATGTAAACAATGCGCGCAAGAATGTAATTTTTATTTGGCTATATGTAATTTATTCTTTACTTTTGCAGTCGAAATAATCAATAAAAATTACATTATGAAACGACATGATTTATTGCTGCCTTACCGCTTCAAGATGGCGGGATGGGTGATTCTCGGGGTCGGTGTGCTACTTTGGGTTATATGGTTGCTTGGGGGTACCGAGTGGGACTTCTCGGTCAACACAATCCGCGCACTGGTGGGGATGCAGCCCATTGTTGTGGATTCAGGCATTCCTGGGTTAGGTAGTAGATTTAATGCGGAAACTGGGCTTATGCAAACACTCACTTCTGTATTGATTATCCTTGGTGCGTATCTAGCGGGTTTTTCCAGATGCAAAGAGGAGGATGAGTTTACGGAGCATTTGCGCTACAGGTCACTTACGGTGACTGTGGTTGCATTGATGGCTATTGAACTGGTACTGACAGTGTTCTGCTATGGGTTCAGTTATCTTGTTCATCAAAATGTGCTGGTAAAGTTGGCTCCGATGTTCTATGTGCTTTATTTCTACATTCTTGTGATAATGGAAAGGAGGAGAAATGAAGAATAACATGCGAGTAGAACGCGCCATTGCAGATATCAGCCAAGAGGAGTTGGCTCGGAGGGTAGGGGTGACGCGCCAGGCTATATATGCCATAGAACACGGCAAATATGTGCCCTCGGCCGTGCTAGCAATGAAGATTGCCCGAGTATTTGGCAAGAAAGTAGAGGATGTTTTCAGCCTCGAGGAAAGCGATTAAGCAGTGGTTATGCAATTAGGTTGTTCAGGTCGGAATCTTCTTTCCTGGGTAGAGTTTTTCTTTGAAGCAACTTTTGCAAGAATGATTTCTACGGTCATAGGTCCATCAAGCCGCAAGATTCAATGACCTCTAGCTCGAAATTTCCCATTATTTATCATTAATAACAATAAAACAACACATTATGAAAACTAGACATGGTTTTATAGCACTCATTGGAGTTGCTTTGCTTGCATCGGCTGCTATGGTCGGTTGCTCAAAAGATTCTGGCAAAGAATCAGGAACAGAAAAAGAATTGTTAAAACAAAGCTTGCGTACCTTTGTGTGTTTGGATGATATTGACCTAAACCGTACAGAGACCAATATCGTATCGGCAGAAGCGTTTGAAGAGACTCTTGACAGTTATCTGAAAACATTCTCCGGCAAGGCATATATAGCTGTGAATATCAATAATGAGTCCTCCGATTTCTATGATATCACGCTGATACCTATGGTGTCTGATTGCGGAAAGGCCATATCAAAAAAAATTAATGGCCTCTCTGAGACCAAATTGGCTACATTCAGTTCCAAGGACAAGGACAAGTTCAATAATTGGGTCAACCAACAACAGAAAGAAGGTAACATCGTTGTGACGTATTACGACGAAAAGACTGGTGAATACCATGCTATCTCGTACACAAAACTTGAGTGGAGTTTGCTCAAGATGTAAATAAAGGATGCCGTTGTTGAAAATTTAGGCTTTGATGGACTAGATGGCCGAACCTATAGTGTGAGAGGTGAAGCCTTTAAAAAACAAAACGACAGGGTTGATTGGAGAATCAGTCCTGTCGTATTTGTGGTGTGATAGATATGAATTTGGTCGGTGAGCGAAGCTAGTTGTGGTTGCTTACTTTTTGATATAACTCAGAAAATCCAAGTCGATGCTCATGGCCACAAAAGGTTTTACCAGCCAGGACTTGGCAGTGACGTCATCGATAGTCTGTGAGGCGCCAATAACACCGCCCTCATTATAACCTGATACAAGTACGGTATATTCGGCCACATTTACCCCCACTGTCAAGTAGAAGAAGTCCACAAAGCGGAACGATGGACCAAGGTAGAAGTTCTTAAAGAGGTTGCTCCCACCAAAGCCAACATAGATACCGAGGTCGTAGGCAAAATCCTGGTCGAACTTGCGCAGTTCGTAAGTCTTGGTGGCATCCTTGCGATTTTTGATTTCAAGGTCCTTGTTGAAATATTTGGTTAGGTCCCACAGCATTACAGAGGCACCAGTGACAAAATCGAACTCAATATTGCCGGCATTGCGGTTGCGTAGTACCTTGTCGTAGGTGCCATCGAAAGTGCCATCGGTGGTATGCGGGTTGAGCCGAACCTCCCAATTGGGGGTACGGTAGAAACGCATAGCAATGCCTTGGATAGCACGCACCTTTTTCTTGCGGTTGGTGGCTTCCGAAACTTTTCCTTCGGCCTCTATGGCGCGTTGTTTTAGGTATTTGTTGGACTCCTCTTTGCGTACATTTTCCAGCTCGGCAAGGCGCACTTGTTCCCTGAGGGAGTCCACCACATGGCGGTAGTGGTCGCGGTCGGCTTCAATCTTGGTCTTGTCCACGCCTGAGCTAGTGAGGATGCTTTTGTAGAATTGGTCCTTTTCCTCAGCCAATTTCAGTTTCTCTTGAAGCACCTTTATGGTGGCGCTGTCCACAACCTGCAAATAGGCAGTGTCTACGCGCGTTTGATACACCGTATCCACCACTTGCACATAGGTGGTGTCTACGCGCGTTAGAAATATTGTGTCTTGCGCCTTCACGCCCAACGAAACCAACAGGCACAAGGTCAATATGCAAGGGTATTTTATTTTCATGATCGTTGTATTGTTTTAGAGGTGGAAAAGGTTATTCTTTTGGGGAGGGAGTTTATTGGATGTTCGAGGTCTATCAGCCGTTGATAACCGATTGAAGGAGTTCTTCCATCGTCATGGTCTTTTGCTCACTGGTGGTCATATTTTTTACTGTGAGGGTGCCGGCGGCAATTTCGGCCTCGCCCACAAAAACCACATAGGGGATGTGATTCTTGTTGGAATACTCCATCTGCTTCTTCATCTTGGTGGCGTCGGGGTAGACCAGGGTGCTAATGCCGGCGGCGCGCAACTGGGCAGCGCTCTTGATGCAATAGGGCAAACTATCGGCACCAAAGTTGATGAAGATAACTTGCGCAGAGTGGCCTAAATTGGCGGGGAATTTGTTCAACTCTGTCAGCACATCGTATATGCGGTCGGCGCCGAAGGAAATGCCTACGCCGCTAACATCCGGCATGCCGAAGATGCCGGTGAGATTGTCGTAACGACCTCCGCCACAAATGCTTCCGATGCTAACATGATGAGCTTTTACCTCGAAAATGGCACCTGTATAGTAGTTTAGCCCGCGAGCCAGTGTGAGGTCGAGCTCCACATGGCATTTGGGGGCAACCAACTCCACATAACCGAAGAGTTCCTTCAATTCTTCAACACCCTTGAGGCCTACCTCATTGCTGGCAAAGAGGTGTGAGAGTTGTTCTAGTTTTTCGTTGTCGGCCCCAGTGAGTGCAAAAATAGGGTCTAGGGCTTTGGTCTGCTCCTCGCTTAGGCCGCGTTCGCGCAACTCGCCACGTACGTTGTCTAGGCCTATTTTGTCCAGCTTGTCGATAGCTACGGTGATATCCACCAGTTTGTCGGGTGCGCCAATGTATCCGGCAATACCTGCCAATACTTTGCGGTTGTTGATTTTTAGTGTCACCTCGATGTCTAGTTTCTGAAACACGGCATCAATCATCTGCACCAACTCCAACTCATTGAGCAGTGAGGTGCTACCAATCATGTCGGCATCGCATTGGTAGAACTCCCGGTAACGTCCTTTTTGGGGACGATCGGCACGCCACACCGGTTGAAGTTGGTAGCGGCGGAAAGGAAGCGAAATTTGGTCGCGGTGTTGGACGACAAAACGGGCAAAAGGCACTGTGAGGTCGTACCTCAACCCGCGATCGCAAATTTGGGGAGAGACCTTGTGGTAGTCCTGGTTGAAGTCCACGCCGTCCATGAAATCACCGGAGTTGAGTACTTTGAAGAGCAGTTTGTCGCCTTCTTCGCCGTACTTGCCCATCAAAGTTGACAGATTTTCCAAAGAGGGAGTTTCGATAGGTTCAAAGGCAAAAGTCTTGAACACTTCGCGGATAGTATCAAAAATATAGTTGCGACGGGCCATCTCTATGGGCAGGAAGTCGCGTGTACCTTTGGGAATGCTGCACTTCATAACATCAATCTATAAGTGTATAAATATCACTAATCAACATTAACATAGAAAGTGCACTTTTATTGTTGCACAGGTTAAAAAAAACTCATAGTCAATGATTGAGGATATATAAAAAAAGGTGGGCTACCCCAAATGGGGCAGCCCGCCTTGGCTAGAATATCGCGGTGCTTGCCGCTAGGCAACAAGCATCGGACTTAAGGGGAGAGATTATCTTACCACAAGCTTCTTCACCATATTGATGTTCTCGCCGGTGATTCTTACAAAGTAAGTGCCTTGGGCGAGGTTGTTGACATCCATGGCCTTCTGGCAGTCGGCGCCACACTCGAGGGTTTCGCTGGCAACGGTGCGGCCGTTGATGTCAACCACGCTGATGCGGACCTTGCCGCTAGCGCCGCTCACGCTGATGGTGGTGGAGGCGCTGGTGGGGTTGGGGTAGATGGTGCAGATGGCGCCGCTCGTCACATCCTCAATGCCTTGAGTGCTTGTGGCCTCGAAGTTGGCGGTGAGGGTGACATTGGCAACCACGGTAAAGGTGTAGGGGTTAGCGGTTTCGCCGTTGCTCCAATTAACGAAGCGGTAACCCTCGTTGGCAGTGGCAGTGACGGTGCAACTCTGGCCAGCGGCAAAGGTGCCGCCGCCGGTGGCAGTGCCCATGGCAGCATCGTTCACGTTCACGGTAACGGTGTAGCTTTCGCCGCTACCGGTGAGGGTGGTGGCGGAGACGCGGGTCCAGCCTTCGCTGTTCCAGTTCTCGCCGCAGACAGCTTTCACATAGAAGTCGTAGGCGGTTTCGTCCTCGAGGCCGTTGACCACGTAGCTGTTGGTGCTGGCGGTTACGCTAGTGCCGGTGCCTTGGGCAAAGCCGTTGTAGCCGTACTCGATCATCCAGCTTTGGGCCATCGGGTCGGCAGCCCAGCCAAGGGTGACGCTCGAAGAGGTTACGTTGCTGGTTGCAAGTCCGGTGACGTTGGGGCAGGTCTGAGTGGTGAAGCTGATAGTGTCGCTATAGTCGCCCTCAAGTTCCTCGCTACCACAGATGGCGCGGACAGCAGCGTTGTAGGTGACGCCGGCAGTAAAGCCGCCCACGGTAGCAGGATTGGTGCTGACGCGGTAGACGGAATCCAGGCCACCGGAAGTCCAAACATGGAGGTCCCACTGGGTCTCAGTACCGCGGGTAGTCCAGCCAAAGGTGCCTTGGGCATTGGTTACATCAGTGGCGGTTAGGTTCTCGGGTGCAAAGCACGGCAAGCTGTCGGTAGTGAATGACCCCATGACCCAGTTGCTCAGGCCGAGGCTGTCGGCGGAGCAGTCCTGACGAACGCGGAAGGTGTAGTCAGTCTCGGGGTTGAGGCCAGTGAAGGTGTAGGTATTGCCGGTGACGGTAGTCTCGACGGGCCAATCGATGGCGGCGGTTGCCTTGATGGCAACCTGATAGGCGTTGCCGGAACCGTTCCAGGTAATGGTGGCGGACTCATAGTCGTGTGTCTCGGAAGTGATTACGGGAGCACCGCAAGCGGTGCCACAAGCAATGAGCTGGATGTCACCAACCAAATTTTCGGTGTAGCCATTGCTAACAGTGGCGGGGTCATAGGCGGAGTAGTCATTGTACACATAACGGCTCTTGGCACCGGAGGTGTAGTGAACATTAAAGGAAGAGCCGGAAGAATAGCTACCATGGCGGCGGTTGATGCTGACCAGGATGTTGCTGTGGCCGTCCCAAGTAAAGGTGGTGTCGAGGCCAAAAGGCTGCCATCCGGTGGTGGTGTAGCAGAGGTCGGCACTACTGGTCACCTGCACGAACACGTGGTTGCTGTCGGGGTGGATGAATCCATTGTCAAGGGTGCTGTCGGCAACGTTGGCCAGGTAGATGTCCATGTTGGTAAAATAGTTGCCTGCACTAGTGCTAGCGGGGCTGAAGGCCATGGCAACGATGTCGCTACTGATGCCGGCTAACATAGCGCTGTCGATAATGGTTTGGGTATAGGAGTAGTTGTAGAGGCTATAGCCCATGGGAAGGTAGCTGTCGGTGGATGCGCTCATAGTACTGTCGTAGCTGTAAGCGATGGTGGAGTTGGCGCAGAAACCAGTCTGGAAAACCGTCCAATTAGACCAACGGCTCGTATCGGTTGCGGAGCAGATGCCGCGGACGCGGAATTCATAGTTGGTCGTTGAGCTCAAGCCGACAATGTTGCAGCTGTTGGTAGTAGAGGTAGTGGTAAACAGAGCGGTGTCGCCCAACTGGCGGTATTCGATTTCGTAGTTGGCGGCGTTGCCGGTCCAGGAAAGTGTAGCGGCGATGTCGGAAGAAGTAGCGGTGAGGCTGTCGGGACGGAAGCAAGTGGGAGAGCTGTAAACGGCGATGTCGTCCAACTTTACGCCGTAGCCCCAACCGTCAACGCCCTTGAAAGCAATCTCGTAGTAGCTGGCATTAGCGGAATTGGGCAAAGAGAAAGTCTCTTCGGTCCAGTCGGAGATGTCGGCAGTGAAGCTTTGTAGCAAAGTCCAGCTAGCGGTGTCGGAGGTGCGGTAGTAGACGTGAAGCTCGTCTTGGTCACCTCCCCAAGTAGCTTGGGCATGCCAAAAGTTGAGTTCGGCACCAACGGAGAGTGCGGACATGTCAAAGACAGGCAATATCAGCATGGTTTCGTTACCGTCATTGAAGTGGTTATAGGCAGCCATGTAAGTGCCACCATGGGCGGAGCTGGGGGTGCCGGAAGTGGAGGTCACTATCCAATCGTGGGTGCCACTGACATACTGCTGAGAGAGGCAACTGGAGAGAGCTCCGCTTTCGAAGTCTTCGGAATAGTACTCAGTTGAGGTAATCACCTCGTAGGGGCAGGCGGTGCGGAATCGGCCCACATTGGCAAAGAAGCTGGCATCATTGCTGCAGTTGGTGCGAATCCAAGCATAATAGTAGGTGCTGTTGGCCAAACCAGTGAGGGTGGCGGGGCTAGAGGTGACAGTTAGGCTGTCGGTAGCGGTGGCAACGCTGTCGGTGGTGCTCCAAAAGATGGTGTAGCTACCGGCGTTGGCGGTATCCACAAAGGAAATGTCAACGGTGGAGTCGGTGATGTTGGAAACGGCAATGCTGTCCACACGGAGGCAGGTGGTGTTGCGCATCAAGGTGATGTCGTCAACATACATCTCGCCTTCGGAAAGATGGAACGCAACATAGTGGCCATTGCCGGAGTAGTTCCAGAATTCCACTTCGTAGAGGTTCCACTGGTTACTAGCACCCAAAGCAATGGTATCAACTGGCACGAAAGTGGTTTCGACAGTGGGGTCAGTCATTACACCCACAACCATTTCGGGGGTGCTGTAGGAGTCGTGGTAACCATAGAAAGTGAGGAAGAGCGAATCGGCTCCGATGGCTACCTCTGGAAGTGCCAGTGTGCTAGTGAAATAGCCGGAGTAGGAGGAGAAATCCATACTGCTTCCTGTGCGGCCCAGGTAGCCGTAGATGTAGGGGTAGTAGGATGTGTAGCCGTACGAGGTGTATCCAGCGCCGCGGTGCCAGCAGGGCTCGATGTCGGCAGTGCTACTCGAGGCGGTAAAACCTTCGAAGTCCTCGGTGAAGGGCAGGTCGGCATCGGTAAGGGCACTACAGCCAGTGCGGATAGTGAGAATGGTGCCGGCGGTGGTGTCGCTGCAAAGGCTACTCACGCGGAGATTATAGATGGTGTTGGACAAAAGGCCTCCAACGGTGGCTGTGGTGGCTGAGGTGGAGGCAATGTCCACTGTCCAAGTGGTGTCGGTTGGGAGTCGGTGTTCAACCTTCCAAGCGGTTTCGGTGTTGCCGGCCACCCAACTGAGCACAACACTGTTGACCGAAGCAGTGGCCGTTACATTGGGCGCAACGCAGCTGACATCGGCGCAAGGGGTCACAAAGACCACATTGGGTCGGTTGTCAGTGGCGTAGGCGGTGGCTGTGGTGTCTGCGGGGTTGACATTGGTATAGTCGCTGGATTTATAAAGGGTGGTGCCGGTAAGTCCGCCGGTGCCTTGCCAATAGGTAGAATTGTAATAGTTGCCAGTATTGTTGTCGATGGTGACGATGATATTGGTGGTGCTGTTGGGGCGTACCCAGGCAGAGTCGAAGGTGAACTCGTTATCGCCCTCTTGGAATCCGCGGGTGGCAGAGTAGACGCGCTTGGTGCTGTCCATTGCAATGATGGTATCGGTAAGGGCGCTCACGCTAGTGGTGTCGATGTAGATGTCGATGTCGAAACTGCCCGTACTAGCCGAGTTGGCAAGTAGTTTGAGTCCAAAGACCGAGTCGCGCACTTCGGAAAGTTCGTCAGCATGGAACAGCATTTGGCAGAAGCTATATTTGTAGTAGGTGTTGATGGGGTGGGAGGACAAACTCACCTCGCCTTCGCCAACCTGAACATTGCCGCCAGCAAGGCAGGGAGTGGTGAACCATGTGGAAAGGTAGTTACTGGTGTCGCCAGAGGTGCAGGAGGCCTGCAGGCGCACTTGGTAGGTGGTGGTTTGCTGTAGCCCGGTCATTTGATAGCTGCGGGCGGTGTCGGCAGCGGTAAAGGTGAGCGTGGTGCCAGCGGCAGTGTCGATGGCTTCGATACTCCAAAAATCGGGAGTAGCCATCGTGCCATAGCCCCAGTTAAGGGTGGCAGAAGCGCCTGCTACATTGGTTACGGACAGGTCGTAGGGGTCGGGGCAGGGAGAAAGGTCGCTGCAACTTGCCATCAATTCGAAGCCCTCGCCGCTATAGTATTCGCTGTAGCCGTTGCTTTCGAATTCGATGGTGATAGGGCCAGTGGAGGAGGCTACCGAGATGTTGCTGATGTTGTTGTCGCCGCTAGTGTATTCGCCTAGCACACGACCCGAAGTGCCCACGCCTTCGTAGAGGGTGAGGGTGCTTATGCCATCGTAGATAGAGAGGGTGGCAGAGCCGGTGAGGCTCACGGTCTGGGTGCTGTCCGAGGGGTAGACCACCATGTAGGAATGCTGGTGGTAGGCGTAGTTGCCCTCCAAGCCGCCATCGTCGGTGATGGTGCCGCCGCAGGTGCGGATGGTGTCGCTAGCGTCGGCTGTCATGGCAAAGAGGTTGGGTCGGGCGGACACTGGACCTACCCAGCGGCTTTGCTCGGAACTGCAGTCGGCGCGCAGGTAGAAGTCGTAGGTGATGCTGTCGGCCAAATTGGTGACAGTGGTGGTAGTGTCGGAAAGGCCTGTGAGAACGTTGGTCGTAACAGTGTCGGGGAGTATGCCTGCGGGGCCGTAGACTATCTCCCATGCCGAGGCAACGGTGTCCTGCCAAACTAGACTAACCTGGCCGCTGGCCGAGCCAGTGGAGTAGAAGGCGGTGGGGGCAGCGCAAGTGCTGGCGGCATAGATGCTGATATCGTCCAGTTTCACGCCATAGCCCCAATTATCAACGCCCTTGAAAGCAACTTCGTAGTAGCTGGCATTGTTGGAGTTGGGCAACGTTATAACCTCTTCGGTCCAGTTGGGGATACTGCTGGTGTAGCTCTGCAGCAACACCCAGGCTGCGGTGTCGGAGGTGCGGTAGTAGACGTGTAGTTCGTCCTGGTCGCTGCTCCAAGCAACTTGGGCATGCCAGAAGATCATCTCGGCGCCATTGTTAAGGCTGGACATGTCAAAGGTGGGCAGTATAAGCATTGTCTGGTCGCCGCGCAACTCGTGAGTGTAGGCAGCCACCTGCGTACCGCTGTGGGCACCGCTGGGGTTGCTACTGCTGGTAGTGGCTGCCCAGTTGTGTGAGCCGCTTATATATTCTTGCCTCATGCAACTGGAAAGACCGTCCTCAAAACCTTCTCTATAGGAACTGCTCGTGGCAATAACTACATAGGGGCAAGCGGTGCGGAAACTGAAGGTCACAGCTTCGCTAGTGTCGGAGCCGTTGCAGGAATTGTAAAGCAGTCCGCTATATGCGGTGTTGGAAGTGAGCCCGGTGAAGGTGTAGCTCTCGCTGGAAGTGTTGTACCAAGTACTGTCGTTGTTCAGATAGATAAAGTAGCCGGCAGTGGTGCTTGGGGCAGTCCAGGAGAGGGTGGCGCTAACGCTGTCGACCGTAGCAATAGGGTTCTCAGGCATGTAGGCGCAACTCGGGGCTGTGGAAACTGTAAGGTCGTCGATAAAAAAAGTGTATGAATTAGAACCGGACCCCGTGGTGCGGAATGCAATGCGGTGACCGCTACCGGAGTAGTCCACAAAATAGGCACGGTAATGTTGGTAATTGGAGCTGCTGTAGCCAGAGGCGTAGGTGAGGCTCATTGTGTCGGTGGGAACAAAAACACTGTCCTCCATCACGCCAATTTCAACCATTGCGGGGGCGTAATAACTGGTAACGCAGTAGTAGAAATCCACCATGAGGTTGGATAGGTCGGCGAACTCGGGTGTAGCCCCAATTTCGGTGGCCCCAGTATTGCTTTCGAACTCATAGTAATAGCTACCAGTGCGTGCATTGGGCGAATGTTGATACGCGCAGGGAAAGGTGCCTGAGTAGGAAGAACCAGTGGCGTAGTCCGCCCAACCGGTAGGTAAAGGAGGCGTACCCGTTGGGTTTTCAAAGCCCTCTGAGTAGGGCACGGACTGGTAGGTCTGTGCGCTCAGAGCCAATGGCACCAGAAATGCCATCAGTAGAATTAATTTAGTAAATTTCTTTTTCATTGCTTGAAAAGGTTAAAGATTAATGAATGATAATTTGACCGTGCAAAACTACAAAATAATTTTGATATGACAAGTGTTTTTGCAAAATTTTGTCGATGATTTTCTTGGCATTTTTCATAAATAGTTGATTGAGCGCATATTGGAATATATCCAGCGCATTGTAGAATGCCCTACCGGTTTTGCTGGGAGGTATTGTAGGTCCAGTCGGCCGGCGAAGTTTCGTTTTTTTTTATTGCTGTCCGGTAAAATTTTTCGGCTGACCAAAATTAGGGCTGACACTTCTC
>CAZAAK010000056.1:0-16327 GCA_964483145.1 uncultured Bacteroidaceae bacterium | reverse complement strand
GTACGGTCTCCTTATTTTTCAATTTTGCAAAGATACAATTTATTTTCCGAATAAAAGAAAAATATTTCGGTCTTTACAAATGACGGCATTTATAAATCAAAACGTTGCCTATCAGTTATTTATTTACACCACACACGCACTGAGGCCACATTCTCCCAGGACAGCATACCTCAAACGCCATAACGCTTGGCTTGCCAGCAATCTTTTGCAACCCAAGTGGCGGAATTTTGAACGTCTTTTATATTTCTGCACGCCATTCACTATCTTTGATTCTTCATACAACCGATTGATTATCTCCAAACCGTCAGCGTCCCCCGTAGATTGGGCACCGCAGCTACTGCCTCCCGCCCGAACCCAGCAGGCATCGCTTCCCCACGGAACATTACTAGCTTGTCTTACTCCAACACAATTTCTCATTCATTTTATGCTTCTGTATTTTTTTCATCACCTGCCGCTTGGCAGAGGTTAAACTCGTGAATAGAGCCTCTTGCTCCAGCAAGTCCAACGCCGCCTCAAGTTCCATGACAAGCTCCGGATAAAACTTCATCTGCTCATATGCCAACTTGATGCAAAGAACTCGGATGGCGTGTGGTTGCGAACACGCCGTGATTTTTGTCAGACAAAAATCTATAAAGTCAGGGCGGATGTCCTCTTCCCGAAAAGGTTGGCGCAAGAGCATGGAAAGCATCAAACGACACTTGGCAAGGTCCGTCTCAACCAAAACTCGGTTTATCAAATCGTCATGCTTGCTGTTAAGCCATCCGACATTTGTCTTATCGAGAAATGTAAAAGCCCATAATGCATTGAATGCAACTTGTTTATCACAATCAAAAGTTAGCTCATACAGTGCTTCCAGCCGATCGCCGTCGCCTTGCATCCCAACGCCAAGTTTGCAGACTTCGGCTGCACTGAGTCTTCTGGAAAGTTCCTCCCTCATGTCCGTTTATATTGTCATTGGGTGCTGCGCTGCCCTGCAGATTATCCACACCGCAAGACCGGCCTGCAGGACAAATATAACCGGCACACCATACCGGAATTTTCTGTGTCTGGTCTTGTGATGCCACACTCCCATTCCGCACCAAGCCCCGAGACTGCCGCCTAGGGCTGCAAGCAACAACAGAGTTGCCTCGGGAATGCGCCATCTGGCATGTTTTGCCCTGTGCTTGTCAATGCCATAGACAATAAACGCCACAACATTGATAACAAGGAGATAAAAGAGTATAAACGCCACCATATTCTATTCGTATTTCTCCTTCAAACGCTTGGGTAGTTTGCTCTTTACAAGGTCATACGATTCCTTTATCCACCCCTCAACAGTTTTATTAGGGAAAGTATCCCCTATGATGATGTCATTCCAATGCCTCTTGTTGAGATGCCAGGCAGGAGTAATAGCGTCGTACTTGTCGCGCAATTCCTCGCCTCGTTCGGGAAGTAGTTTGATGGCAACTATACCGCGTTCCAAAAACATATGCAGAAATATCTTGCCCTCGATACGGAACACCACGCAGTCCGGTCCATACGGCATGTCTTCTGTCGCACCTGGCAGAGTCAAGCAATATGCCCTTATTTCTTCAATGTTCATAGTGGTCCTGTCAGTCCTCAAACTTGTCTTTATCGAGATACTTGACAACTCGGGCTGGATTGCCAACAGCCACTGCATAGTCCGGCACGTTTTTAGTTACTACCGATGCTGCTCCAACAATGGCGTGCTTGCCTACGGTAACGCCTGGCAAAATGCTGCTCCCAGCACCTACCCATGCACCTTTGCAGATGTGAACGGGCTTGCAAGTAATCACACTACGCTTGTAAGGGTCGTGATTGTTGCTAATAAGTTGCACATTGGCGGCTATCTGCACGTTGTCATCAATGGTGATGGTTCCGGCCGACATCATCAAGCATCCGTTCATAACAACCACATTCTTGCCAATAGTCACCTGATTGGGACGCACCGCAGTAAGTGGAGTCATCACGCGTGAACCCTCGCCTATCTTGCCTTTGAAAATCTCCCGTTGCCACTCCCACCATTCCTCTGAGAACGGTTCTGCCTGATTGAACTGATGCACCAACTTGGCATAGGGTGCCGCTAGGGCTAGCTCTTCTTTTGTCTGCTTGGTAACATCTATCCTTACTTCTTCCATAAACTTCCTTCCTTATCCGTAAACTATTGCTGCTACCCTTCGAATTTCTACACAGTTACGGGACTCACTGAGATACTATTGGAATGTCTGCCATGCTATGGGAATACCAACAATGGTGCAGGCAATTGCCAGACTTCCAGTAAAATACCCAATGGCAGACTCTAGACCTCCAAAAAGCCACCACAACAAATTTCCTACGACCTTCATTGCCCTATTTCAACTCTTTACCGTCGGAAAAAGCATTGCCCACGCGCTTACCCAACTGAATGTATCCGTTGTGTATCGGATCAAAGGTAATAAGGTTCATCTTCTCCATGTCGGGCAGACCATCCGAGGCCAAATATTCTTCGCCACAGACGATGTTCACAATTTCGGCAACAAGGCAGTAACCGGCTTCGCTTTCACCGATTTTTTCCTTGATGCGGCATTCCAGCGTTAGCGGAAAGTCCGTAAACAGCGGAGCATTTACATTCGTCGCCCTTACCGCTGTCCAGCCAGCCCTCAGCATTTTGTTAGGCTCGTTTCTGGCACTTACAATCCCCACATAGTCCGCCGCCACCATTGTTTCTTTGGTAGCAAAAGCCACCGTAAACTCGCCATTGCGATTGAGGCTCTCCGTGGTGGCATGGCTACCCATCGAAATCATAATCTCGTGGGCATCCCACTGACCTGCCCATGCGGCATTCATTGCATTGGCAACACCCTCTTCGTTGTATGTGCCAATAATCAGCACTGGTTGTGGCAGAAGCCACGCTTTTTTTCCGAAATTCTTCATATCACGTGTCTTTATTGATTTTCTGTCTACAACAACTCAACCGCTATTGCCGCACACGCTTCCGCATCAGCCAAAGCATGGTGATGCTTGGTGAGGTCGTAACCGCAATACTTTGCAACGGTCTGAAGCTGATGGTCCGGAAGTAGACCTCCCAATTGTTGACGGGCCGCCCGGCAGGTGCAATAGAACTCATAGCTAGGATAGTCCATCCCATACTCCTTAAAAACAGCTTTCAGGCAACCCTCATCAAACGGACTATTGTGCGCAACAAGCGGCAATCCATCTATTTTGGGAGCTATCTTCCCCCACACCTTTGGGAAAGGTAGGGCATCTTTCACGTCCTGCAGCGTCAACCCATGAACACGGGTCGTCCAATAGGTGAAAAAGTTAGGGCACGGATAGATAAGGCTATATATCTTATCGGCTATTCTGCCGTCTTTTACAACCACTACACCAACGCTGCAAACACTGCTACGGTATTGGTTAGCCGTTTCAAAATCAATTGCTGCAAAATCCTTCATACATAAATTCGTTTTGCAATGTATCCCACAGATGTCTTTTTTTCCTACTTTGGCACACAACCTCTCTTGTCCATAACGGGAAACTCCTTTGTTTATTACTCAAATGTCTCCAATTCTTTCTGCAAAAATACAGAGCATAGTTCCAAACCCTTTCGAGGGCTTCACAAAAAGCCAAATATGAGCCAACGAATGTCGCCCCAGGGCGCACTGTGGCCTAGCCGAAGGTTCGTTCTTTTGTTTACCTTTTGTTTACATTTCTTTTACCTTTTGTTTACATAGGCTAAATAAAATGTAAACAAAATGTAAACAAAAGGTAAACAAAAAAGCGAAGCCACCACTAGGTAACGACGCCCTTAGCGGAAGCTTTGGGCAGCAAAACGGACAAGGTGGGGGTATCTTGCTACGAAGGTTCCCTCAAGAATCCAGATTTTTGTTGTTACCTCACAAGACGACAGGCAAGTGAATTTAGTATCAACTGTCTACCGATTTTATCTGACAACAAAAGTTTTTTTGTATCTTTGCATCACTCCCTAGCAAATAACAACAGCTAGCAAACAACTACAAATCAACCACGATGAGCAAAAATACAGTTTCGAACTGGCTGAAAAACGCACGTGTAGGCGCATCAATGCAAAGCCTAATGCCGTCCGTGTTGGCGGTGGTTATAGCTTTGGGTACGAAAGCTTTTTCGTGGTGGTTGGCGGGGTTGGCAGTATTGGGCGTTTGGTGCGCACACTTGGCATGCAACCTCTTGGACGACTACTTCGACTTTAGTGCCGACATGCACAAAGACCGCGAGCGCGTGGCGCGCAAAGGCATCAAGGCCTATACCGACAAGTATCCCTATTTAACTAATGGCTCGGCCACAGTAAGGCAACTTAGGGGTTGCATTTTTGCCTTTGCCTTGGTTGCCGTTGCATGCGGCATCGTTATTGGTTGGCAACGCGGCTGGGGGATCCTCCTCATTGCAGCGGTTGCGGCCTTGCTGGGGTACTTCTATTCCGCCCCACCTATCAAGTTCTGCTATTGGGGCATGGGGGAATTGGTGACAGGCCTGATTTTTGGACCCTTGCTGATGGAAGGTGTCTATTGGGCAGTCTCGGGCGTGCCCGACTGGCATGTACTCGCCATCTCCATTCCCATCGGACTGTTGGTGGTGAATATTCTCTACACCCACAGCATGATAGACCTTGAGGGCGACACCGCTAGCGACAAAATAACCTTGGCAGGTCTGCTGAAAACCAACCGCGCCAAACTAACCATGAGCTGGCTAGTCAATTTCCTGCCCTACATCTGCATTACCGCAGCAGTTTGCCTTGGTTGGCTATCCCCTGCCTATTTGGCTGTGTGGCTAGTATTGCCGCGTTCCGTATGGCTCTTTTGGTCGCTGATACAGTTTTGCCGCAAGGCCGACTTCAGCAAAGAGTTGGAACACCCCCGCAAGATGTTGGGTAACATGGGAAAGGATTGGGGGAGCGTGCGCAAGGCGGGTCTCGACTGGTTTCTCATCCGCTGGTTTACTGCCCGCAACATTGTTAGCGAATTTTGCCTGATTGTCATCGTGGTCAAGATTATTCTACTAATTGTGCAATAAGCCTTTTCCGCCTAATACACTACAGTTTATGACAAGCAAACTTTCACAGATATGCTACCTAGCACAGTGGTTTGTCCGAGCCAGGTTTTTCGGTCGGCGCGCCCCCATGCAGAGTGTCCTCTTCCTGAGCGATAGGTGCAACCTTTCGTGCAAACACTGTTCCGTCTACAACCATACCAACCCCACCAGCAAAACCTACAGGCAGATACGCGAAGAGTTGCAGTACTGCTACTCTTTGGGTTCGCGGTTTGTCGACTTTGAGGGCGGTGAGCCATTCCTGTGGCGCGATGGAGACAAAACCGTGGACGACCTCTGCGACCTTGCCCATGAGTTGGGCTTTTATTCCTGCACCATCACCACCAACGCGCAAAAGCCTTTCCCCAACAGCCATGCCGACAGCATTTGGGTGAGTTTGGACGGCATCGGCAAATCGCACGATGCCGTGCGCGGCCAAGGCACCTTTGCCCGCTTGGAGGAAAACATAGCCGGTTGCCATCACAAAGCCCTATCGGTTTCCATGTCGGTCAATACGCTCAACTGCGACAGCGTACCCCAACTGTTGGAGTATGTAAGGAAAAGCCCTTACATCAAGTCGGTATCCTTCAACTTCCACACTCCATTCCCCGGCACCGAATACCTCACCCTGCCACAGGATAGGCGGGAGCGGACCATCGACACCATTATTGCCTACAAACGCAAAGGTTATCCCGTGATGAACACACGGGCAGGCCTAAGACGAATGAAAGATTTGAAATTCAAAAAACGCTGTTGGATAACCAATTATGTGCTCACCGACGGGTCTAAACACCCCATTCCAGTCTGCGGCGAAGCAAGCGGTTGCAAGCAGTGCGGATTTTCGATGGCGGGCGAAATGGATGCCGTGTTCAACTTCTGCCCAGAGACCATCCTTGCTGGCCTCAATCTGCGCGTTTGACTAGAGGGCTATGCAACGGGGCCTACCCCACCAATTTCAACCGCAGGCTGTTCAGCACCACGCTCACGCTAGAGAACGCCATCAACGCACCGGCTAGCATCGGTGTCACTTGCCAATGGATGCCAAAAAGGAATAATACACCGGCAGCCAATGGGATACACACGATGTTGTAGATAAAAGCCCAAAAGAGATTTTGCCGAATCATACGGACAGTCTTGCGGCTCAGTTTCACTGCCTCAGGCAATGTTTGTAGGTCGTTGCCCATCAGCGTCACTTGCGCCACATCCATAGCCACATCTGTTCCGCACCCGATGGCGATGCCCACGTCCGCCAAAGCTAGGGCCTGCGTGTCGTTGATGCCATCGCCAACCATAGCCACGCGATGGCCATCGTCCTGTAGTCGTTTCACCAAGTTCTCCTTGTCCTGCGGCAGTACCTGGCTTTGGTAGTGGCTGATACCCGCCTTGCTAGCCCAGTATTCTACCGCATCTTCCCTGTCCCCACTAATCATGTAAACTGTTATACCCTCCTGCTGCAACTCCTGTATAGCCTCACGGGCATTGGGTTTCAAACTTTCGCGCACCTGTAGTGGCAGGTTGTCGGCCTTGCTAAAGTCGATATCGCGGTTAGGCAAGGTGAGAGTACCGGTTTTGTCGATTACTAGGGCATCAACCTTGCATAGATTTTCCAATGCAGTAGCATCCTTGATGAGAATTTGCCTGCTAGCAGCCATGCCGATGCCTACCATCAAGGCAGTAGGGGTAGCCAACCCCATGGCACAGGGGCAAGCAACCACCAACACCGCCACAGCGGATAGGATAGCATGAGGCAACGCCCCGTTGCCACCCACAATCCACCACAACAGGAAGGTAAGCAGCGCGACCGTTGCCACCAAAGGGACAAACACCAACGACACCTTGTCCACAATACGTTGAACCGGTGCTTTCGACCCCTGCGCCTGCTGCACCATGCGGACAATCTGCGACAAGGCAGTTCCCTCCCCTATTTGACGGGCTCTCATACGGAAGATGCCCTGACAGGGAATGGTCCCGGCCAGCACTCTACTACCTTGCTTTTTCCCGACAGGGGCAGGCTCTCCGGTAATCATACTCTCGTCCATATAAGCGGCATCGGAAGTCATAAAGCTTTGGGCATAAATCACTTCTCCGTCCACCGGCACCTTCTCGCCCGGGCGTACCTCCAAAATATCGCCTTTTTCGATGGTGGAGACAGGCACTTGACGCACTACGGCAGGCTCTAGAATGTTGCCCTTGTCATCGCGTTTTTCCTGGCGCTCCACAATGCGGGCATACTTGGGAGCCATACCCATCAGCCGTCGGATAGCACTGGCAGCTCCGTTCTTAGCCTTCTCCTCCAACAAACGCCCAGTGAGAACGAAAGTAATAATCATCACTGGAGTTTCGAACCAAGTGTGCCACACAATGCCACGCACACCCCACACAGCGTCTCCCCAAAAAGTGTTGAAAGTGCTGAAAAGAAAGGTTATTCCGGTGGAAAGCGCCACTAGGGTATCCATACTGCAGAAGCCATGGCAGAGCTGTTTCCTGGCACTAACATAGAAACATCGGCCACAACAAAGCAAACCCGCCAGTGCTAGCATCATGGCAACCAAATTGCCCGTCAATGCCGAGCCTACGGGAATCCAATGCATCGAAAAAGCCATCACCAGCAATGAGACCCCCAAAGAAAGAACTGTTGTGCGCCTAAGACGGATATACTCCCGATGCTCAAGCTCGACTACATCGCGGTCGGGCTCAATCACCAAGTCAAAACCTATCGAATTGACGGCTTCCTTCATGGCTTGGAGCGAGACTCGGCTTGGGTCGTACTCTACAAGAGCCGAACGGCTCGACAAAGAGACCGCTACCGAGAGAACCCCTTCGAGCGAACTGAGCTTGCGCTGCACGTTGGCGGCACATGCCGCACATGCCATGCCCACAACAGGGAGAGTCTGTTTCATTGTATCATGTCTGCATCTGCCACTGTTCTAAAAGAATAGAAAGGTCTCCTACACCCAGCACGCCCCGAGCCTTACAGACTCATTTCGAAGCGACCCAAACCATCCACAACCTCTTTCATTTGTTGCGGACTAGCTATAGCGGAATCGTAGCCCACCAATACACTACAAGCCTTGCAATCGGCCTTTGCCGAAACCACGCCTTCAAGGTTTTTCAAGGCTTCCTCCACCTTAGCCTGACACATCTCACATTTCATTCCAGTTACACGGAACAGTCTTGTTTCCATAATATTGAACGTTTTGCGACAACCAAATCCGATTCGATTTACAGCTGCGAAGTCAACATATTTTCCACACCCAAACTTTGCAGAACCTGTCGGGACTAATCACACGTGGGGTACGTACACAACCTCTTTGATTTCATTCAGATGCTCCAGACAGTAGTCATGCACCTCGGCAACGTATTTGCCCAAGGCCGAGCATCCATAGAATTGGTAAAGGTTCATATCGTAGCCGGCAATGTTGTACTCCACCAAAACAGGCGTACCGTCTTTGCGGATGGCAATATCAAGTGCCAAAAGGCGGTGGTGTAAAATGCGTTTACTGATTTCGAGAGCAAAATTCTTTATCTTGTCGAAATCCGGTATGAAGAACATTTCTTTGGAGAAATCTATGCCGTTGAAGACATTCTGCTTAATGCCAAATCGGTCCATTGTGTACTTGTATACCTCGCCTTCTTGCGAAACACCGATATACCGACCTCCGGCATGCACGTTGTCGACATGTTTGCCGCTAGCGCCCATTCTCATTACTGCCGCTATCGTGTGGCACTGCTCGTCCTTTACAGAACGGTACACTGCCATGCGGATTGTATTGACAGAAGTAGCGTTGAAACGGCTCATATAGTCGGACTGCTCAATGGCTTCTTGCACAATTGTATCGGCCCCTGCACTCTGTTGCAGCCAACCGTAAGTGAGTTTTGTCTGGTCGTTGGGACTATAGTAGTTGCCATCCTCACCTTTTATGAAAAGTTCCACATTCGCCCCACAGCAGGAATCGATGGCTGGCTTGACGATTATCTTTTGACAGTTACATTGCTTGAGAATTTGGTTCAAGACAGCCTCACCCATCATAATTGAATTGTATTCCTCGTCATAGTAATGGCCCTGCACCTTTCGTAGTATTGTATTGGGGCAGAAACCTTTGGGGAGTATTTTGTCAAAGGAGTTCTTGTCGGAATAATAGTCGCACATTCTTGGGGGATTGAGTATTGGCTCAATAACGCAATGGCTTGTTGTTGCGGGAATAATGCCCAAGTCAGCACCCATGTAGGGGTAAAAGACCCTGTAGTTCTCCTTGAGCGGGTCCACACCCAACTCCTTCCAATAGCGTATCCACTCTTGCTCTCCATCGCCATTGGATTGTATACCATTAACTTTCAATATGCTTAAGTACTCTTTGCGAGATTGAATACAACGGCGGCGAGCACGCCTCTGTACGGTCACATTCTTTGCAATCTCTCCTATCTTGGTCATATTAAAGACAAAATTGATGATTTGTTGTTGTGGCCTCTATCGGTTCTTGTCATTGCGTCCAACGCCAGAGAGGCCGTTTGTCTGCGTGCACGCACATTCAATTTTGACGGTGCAAAAGTACAATAAAAATTTCACTTGACAACAATTTATGTCGTCCTAGCTGAAATTTTATCAGAGGAAAGAGAAACGAACACTTTTGTATCCGATTGATTTCGAAATCAAAAACGTCTCCTATACCACAAAGCAGTCGGGAAGCTGGCTGTCATCCACGCGCTGACCCTTCTGCGGTTCACAGACTGTTCCCGACCAAAAACAGCCCCGGATACCTCTCTCGTAGCACTACGGGCCGGCCAGCTTGCATCAAGCAATGGATACTTTCGCCGGTAAAGACAACCTCTTCCCCCACTTTGCCCACGTAGGCAAAACTGAACTTCAAAGCCGTAACCTTTGTCATTTCAATCTCAATAGAAATCTCGTCCTGAAAAGTAGTGCTCTTACGATAGAGGCAACTTACCGACACTACGGGCGACACCACGCCGTCGGCCTCCATCTTCTCAAAGCCGTATCCCAACTGATCCAACAAATCTACGCGGGCCTCTTCCATGAAGCGTATATAGTTGGAGTGGTGGGTAATTCCCATGCGGTCACACTCGTAATACTTGACCTTGTGAATATAATTTTTCATGTTGCAAAAGTACAACTTTTTTTGGGATTCATGCTCTGCTGACCAAATTCACAAAAGCATTGCCCTACAATGCCGCCCCCCTAACCCCGTCAACCGGATGACAAATAATCGTATCCGCAATTTGACCACTAACACACTTTCCCACCTTATATTTCTCTTACTTTTGCCCCTGCTGACACTGCATTTTGGTGTTGGAAATGCATCATATTAAAAAAAATGTGTACCTTTGCAGTGAAAAAAATACTGCAATAGATGGAACCTACTGAACGTAATACCACAATACTTGCCATCGAGTCGTCGTGCGACGACACTTCGGCTGCTATCCTACGGGGCGACCGCATCCTGTCGAACGTAATTGCCTCACAGAAAGTGCATGAACAGTACGGCGGCGTGGTGCCCGAACTGGCTTCGCGCGCCCATCAACAGAACATTGTGCCAGTGGTGGATGCCGCCATCAAAAATGCCAATATCCAAAAGAACGAGATTGACGCAGTTGCCTTTACACGCGGCCCTGGGCTATTGGGGTCGCTGATGGTAGGGGTAAGCTTTGCCAAGAGTTTCGCCCAAGCCATGGGAGTACCCCTCATTGAGGTAAATCACCTACAGGGGCATGTGCTTTCGCACTTTATCAAGGAAAGCGACGACAGCCCAGTGCCACAGTTTCCATTTGTTTGCCTACTAGTGTCGGGAGGGCATACCCAGATACTGCTGTTGCGCAGCCATTTCGAGATGGAGGTGTTGGGCGAAACTATCGATGACGCAGCCGGCGAAGCCCTCGACAAAGCAGCCAAAATCATGGACTTGGGCTACCCCGGCGGCCCTATTATTGACCGGCTAGCCCAAAAGGGCAACCCCGATGCCTACCACTTCGCCACACCGAACATCCCTGGCAATGACTACAGTTTCAGCGGCATAAAGACATCGTTCCTCTACTTCTTGCGCGACCGCCTTGCCGAGGAACCCAACTACATAGAAGAGCACAAAGCCGACCTCTGCGCTTCGATACAACAGTGCATCGTGAGCTTTTTGATCAAAAAACTGGAGAAGGCCGTGAAAGAGAGCGGTGCAAAAGAGGTGGCCATTGCTGGTGGCGTATCTGCCAACAGTTTACTACGCAGCGAACTGCAGCGAATTGGAGGGAAGCACCATTGGAAGGTATTCGTCCCGAAATTCCAATTCTGCACCGACAATGCTGCCATGGTGGGCATTGCGGGATATTTTAAGTACCAACGGAGAGAATTTGCGAATTTGGGGTTGCCACCTTATGCACGATAGGCAAAATTGAGGCCCCCCAAAAAAGAGTTCAGGAGGAGAAACACCTAAGGAACAAGCCTGGTCAACAAAATGAAAAAACAGGTTGCCATAGCATTAATGACGATTGGACTGATGGGGTCGATGAGGCTTTGGGGACAGGATATTCATTTCTCGCAAGTGGATGCCGACCCAATGTTGCTGAACCCCGCCTATGCTGGATTCTTTGACGGCAAGGGACGTTTTGGCATAATCTACCGCAACCAATGGGCGACAGTCAGCACACCTTTCCAAACAGCTGCAGTAACAGGGGAGATGGCCGTTTGGCGCAGCAACAACCGCCATAGCGGATTGAGCGTTGGCGGCACTTTTTTCAGCGACCATGCCGGTACACTCAACTACGGGACCGTCTCGGGCCACCTTTCCGTGGCTTATTTTACCTCCATCAGCAAATATGGTAGCAACTTCCTGTCGGTAGGCGTGGACGGTGGCATGGCACAGTCGGGTTTCGACCCCAACAATGCCCGCATGGAGGACCCCTCAGAAACATTTAATGTGCAACGGGTGAGCTACCCACTGCTTGGCTTGGGATTGGCATGGTACTATCAGCCCACAGGCGAGATGCACACCAAGGTAGGTTTTTCGGTACGCAACATCAACCGTCCCAATATTTCCCATTCGGGTCTTGCCAGCACTTGCCTGGAACCCCGATACAGCATTTTTGCTAGGGCAGAATGGCGCAATTGGGAGTCGCTGTCGCTGATGCCCACCGTGTTGTTTCAGGCACAAGGCGAGTACCGCGAGCTGTTGTACGGAGCCGATATAAAATGGTACCTTGCCGAAGGCGGCTCAGACCAAATGAGTTTGCGCGCAGGCCTGGCCTTGCGGCACGGTGATGCGCTGATAACCAACCTAATGATAGAATACAATGCCTTGGTATTCACCTTCTGCTACGATGCCAATATCTCGGATTTGATTGCAGCATCGGGCAGCGTGGGGGCCCTGGAAGTGGGCATGATGTACCGACTGTCGAGAGGCAACCACAAGACAAGACGAATCAAGTGCCCAGCATACTAAAACCTCAACTTATGAAAAGAAACCTTTTGGCCACAATTGCGCTCCTTCTTGGAGGAATGGCATGGGGGCAAAACCTCCGCTACGATGTAACCCACCTTCACGAGGGCATCAACACCTTAGGTAGCGAATCGGGCGCAGCAGTTGTTGACGACAGCACAGTCCTTTATACCACAATGGCAATGGAGGAAACCCCACGACTTTATCTAGTGGATTTCAATCCTGTGCTGACCCGAATATTCCAAGCACCGATAGACAGCCTCGGAGCCATTGGCAAAGGCGTTCCAAACCAATGGGGATTGAATGCCAACGGATTGAATAACGGCAATGTAGCATACGACCCTAAAAACGGCATGCTATATATCACCCGTAGCGAATCGGGCGAAAAAAGCATCAACCACATCTATTGTTCGCACCGCACAGGCAAACATTGGAGCAAGCCCCAGAAACTAAAGGGCAACGTGAACCTAAAAGGCTACAACAGTAGCCACCCCACCATTGGATATCTGCCGACGGGCGAGACTATCCTGTACTTCAGCTCGGACCGCCCTGGCGGACTCGGCGGGATGGACATCTGGTATGCCATCATCATCAGCCAAGGCGTTCCCGGTAACTGTACCAACCTAGGCGCACCAGTGAACAGCGACAGCAACGAGGTGACTCCATATTATTGCAATGAAGAGGGGTATCTCTATTTCAGTAGCAACCGCACAGGCGGGCTAGGCAACATGGACATTTATCGGTCCGAAGGAATGCGCAACAGTTGGCGGACACCCGAAAACCTCGGCGAGGAAATCAATACCAAGTGGGACGACCTCTACTTCAGTTTTCAGCCTTGCCGATGCCGATGCGCACAACAGGGTATCAAGGAGAACGAGACAGTGGTGGCATGCGGATTCTTGGCATCCAACCGACTGGGGTCGCTGTACAAAACTAGCGAGAACTGTTGCAACGACCTCTACCGATGGCGCCGTATCCTGACCCGATACGACACAGCCCAAACAACGTACCTCAACGACATCGCTCCCAAAAGCGCACAAGACATGTTGCCGCTGAGCCTGTACTTCCACAACGATGAGCCCGATGCCAAGACCCTAGACACAACCACGAACCTCGACTACACTGTCACATGGCTGAAATACATGCAATTGCGAGAAGAGTATAAAGGGGCACAGCCGAGTCCGGTGGATCGCCGTAAAAGGGACTCCATCCAGAAAGGAGTAGACCATTTCTTTGAGTTCGAGTTAAAGAAGGGCCACAGCGACCTGATGCAGTTTATGGAATATCTCTATGCCGACTTGGAATCAGGCAAAAAGGTGAGCATTACCGTTAACGGCTATGCCAGCCCGCTATTTGAGAGCCTGTACAATATAAACATCTCCAAACGCCGCATCGACTGCTTTCGCAACTCTCTAAAACGATGGAATGAAGGAGCACTTGCCCCCTATCTAACGAATGGGAGCCTTAAGATTGAAACCATAGCCAACGGAGCTCCCAACCAAGAGTCGGTTGCCCCCGACAGCCCGCTGCGCAATCCAAAGAGTGTGCGATCGATCTACGATATGGAAGCAGCACACGACAGAAAAATCGTTGTGGAAAAATATGATTTTTTTTAGTTGTAGGCCTCGTAGCAAGCGACTCCGAAACTGACGGACCAACTAAATTGAGAACTGATAATTGTGATATTGCTAAGTCCCATAAGTGTGCGCATTGTTAGAAGTTTATACACTTTTTTAACTATAGAATGCACTGGATATTTGCAACAATAGTGCCTCTTAAATTCTGTTAGTTTTATTTCTAAATACCTCAAGCACAGCAATGTAATACTCTAAATCCTTGTCGAACATTTGAAATTTGTAACTTTGCGCTCAAATTCAGATTTGACGTAAAATACACAAAGGACAATCCATCTTCACACAAACATCTAGATATCTGCCTACAAGATACTTTGAAAGGCTTGTGAATAATTCCAATGACCGTACAAAAGGGTGGGCCTTGTCCCACTGGAGCCACATGTTGGTTCTGACGTTTGGTCAACTTCTCGGATGCCGAAATCTGCGCGAACTTACTGATATAACACCCCATGGCAAAAGTCTTACTTCCTGGGGTTTGAAAAAACTCCCATCAGCCGACAAATGCTTTCTAGAGCAAATACTGTCAGAGACTATAAAGTCTTTGAGGTGTATACATTCTATATGGTTCGACTTGCCAAGAGGGGATGTCAACTCAACTGTGTCAAGTGGTGTTAGCTTGAACTGCTGGGGGACAATCCTGAGCGTCTCCTTCTTGGCAAACTCAGAAGGGGCTCGATGCCCCTTCTGAGTTTTTGTTCGCTGGTGCCATAAACCGTTACTTTGCGCACCTGACGGTGGTAGCCCTCAACGATGTTTGTCGTATAGATTATGCAGCAAATATCGGCCGTATACTGGAAGTAATGACTGAGATTTCCCCACTTGTCACGCCAAGACTTTATGACAATAGGATACTGTTCACCCCATTTCTCCTCAAGTTTGTCAAGTGCAAGCTCTGCGGCATCCTTGGTAAGTGCTGCATATACACACTTCAAGTCTGCAAGGAACTCCTTTTGATTCTTACTACCTACATATTTCACAGAGTTACGTATCTGATGTATAATGCAAAGCTGTACGTCCGTATCGGGGAATATGCTCTTGATCGCGTCAGGGAAGCCTGTAAGGCCATCTACACAGGCAATCAGAATATCCTTCACACCACGGTTCTGCAAGTCTGTCAGCACGTTAAGCCAAAAGTTGGCACCTTCGCTGTGGGATACATACATGCCAAGCAAATCCTTTCGACCTTCCTTGTCGATGGCGAGCACGTTATATATCGCACGCGACTCAGAGGCACCATTTTCATTGCGCACCTTGTAATGTATGGCATCCATCCAAACTATCGGGTAGACATCATCAAGGCTACGTGATTTCCAGGCCTTGATCTCTGGCCATACCTTGTCAGTCATGTTGCTGATAGTCTCCTTGGAAATTCGGGTGCCGTAGTTCTCTTCGAGGAAGGACTGAATATCTGACATACTCTGCCCTGTAGCATAGAGGCTGATTATCTTGTCTGACAAGCCTTCTGCAAGAACCGTCTGACGTTTCTTTACCACTTCCGGCTCGAAAGAACCGTCACGGTCTCGTGGGGTCTCTATCTCTATCTGACCATATTCTGTCTGCAACGTCTTGGCCATCTTTCCGTTGCGACGGTTCTTGGTGACAGGTTTTGTCTCTTGGAGATGACTCTCCATCTCTCCTTCCATTGCCGCATTGAGGAAATCTTCCAATACACGGTGGAATGCTCCTTCCTTACCGAACAGCGGAGTGCCGTTCTTGAACTGTTCTCTGGCTTCTGCCAGCATCTGATTGTACTCTTCTTGTGTCATTGTACTTCTTTAAGTTCAAGTAACAAATGCAACGAATGCTGAAATTGAGGTAACAATGTCGCTACAAGTTCAGAGAAACATTGAGATAGTCCATTCCCATTTCTTCAGGAGAAAAATCTGCTTGTTTTTTATAGAACTTAGCATCATTAGGATCTGTGGAATCAATAACAAATCCACAGGCACATTCCATATAAGTAAGTTTACCTTCCATTCTGTTGTTAATAGGTATTCCACAATCAAAATCAAAACAACACAAGTTGTCAGCCATTGTTAATGCATTGGTTTCGTAATCTTTGATAAACTTATCCAATTCAGTAGACAATGATTGCTGGTCGAATCGATTTTTAGACTTGAATGTCTGAGTATTGAAAATCACTGTCTCTAAAGCCTATAATACTCCCGGAATTTTAGACAACCGCATAGGTTGCAGAAAGAAAAATTT
>CAZAAK010000055.1:0-16366 GCA_964483145.1 uncultured Bacteroidaceae bacterium | reverse complement strand
AACAATGAGTATAACTGAATATTAACCCTGTCTAAAAATGGGGAGTACTATATACGGAGCTGTCAATCTTTACGGTCGATCCATTCGCGAACGCGCGCAACTTTTAATCTCCATTGCCGACCCAGCTTGGCGCGAACAACTCCAATACAAAGCTCGCGGTCTTTAGTCACCCCTCCACAAACCTTGAATCTTTCTAGGGGTGGGAATGCATCTCCACCCCCAAAAATGCAAAACAAAAACAAACCTCTATAAAATGAAAAAGACAGTTCTTTTCCTCCTTACGGTCCTTCTTTCGCTACCCCTAATAGCTCAAGACAAGACCACTGACAAGACCGCAACCACAATTGACGATAAAAAAAATTACGAGAAAGTCTATAATGAAGAACTCGATGCCATCGTCCAAATCAATCAAGCCGTTGACCTTGCATCCGCTACAGGTCGCAAAGTAATCTGCCAAGTAGGCGGCAATTGGTGTCCTTGGTGTCTGCGTTTTGCCAAATTCATTACCGATGACAAAGAAATATCTGAATTAATAGAAAAGAACTATGTCTACATTCATGTCAATACATCCAAAGCCAATAAAAACAAAGAGGCCTTGGTACGTTTGGGCAATCCTGGCCGTTTCGGGTATCCAGTTCTAGTCATCCTCAACCACGATGGTAGCGTCTTGCATATACAAAGCAGCGCCTATCTGGAACAAGGCAAGAGCTACGACCGCAAAAAAGTACTGGATTTTTTTCAAAACTGGACCGACCAAGCCATAGAAAGCATCCGTTGAGAAAAGTAAAAATATTCTCTGCCCCTCTCCAGGGGATTACCGATGCTCGTTTCCGACTACAACACCACCGACTGTACGGCGGAATCGATTGTTATTATACCCCTTTTGTTCGCTTAGTCCAAGGGGGCTTGCGCGACAAAGACCGGCGCGACATCTTACCCGAACGCAATCGGGATGTTCCCACCGTACCACAAGTCATAGCCAAAGATCGAGACGAATTCGCACACCTGTGCGATTTATTACAACACCTCGGGTGGAATCGGATCGATTTGAATATGGGCTGTCCCTTCCCTATGCAGTACCATAGTGGTCGGGGTAGCGGGCTTCTTCCCAAGCCAGACTGTGTAGCCAAAATATTAGAAGAAATGAAAAGGCGGCCGGAAGTATCCTTCTCGGTAAAAATGCGCCTGGGATTGACCAACAAGAGCGATTGCCTACTGTTACTCCCATTGCTCAACGAATCTCCCTTGACGCTAGTAACCATGCATCCACGTCTAGGAGTACAACAATACAGAGAAACCACGGATATGGAAAGTTTTGAAGCATTCTACAAAGGGTGCACGCGCCCATTGGTGTACAACGGTGACATCAAGAGCATAGGAGATATATCACTAACAATCAAACAATTCCCTCTACTGGAGGCAATAATGATTGGCAGAGGGTTGATAGAACATCCTCAGTTGGGGAAAGAGTGGGTGGATTGTTCCTAAAGTAGGGTGTGCTCAACAAGAGTATAAGTACCCAAAAAGATAAGGGTCAGACCGGCAATAACGGTGGCAATCTTTTCGGGAACAGGGATGTTGCGTTTACCCAAAAACCAGCCCACCAAAGAGACTGCAAAAGTAACAATTCCAATAACGACAGCGGTGAAGACAATATCACGAATGGTGTTATTGAAACCAAAACCTATACCCACCACAAACGCATCAATGCTAGTAGCAATGCCAAGGAGACACATAACCCCGAAGCGAGTAACATCCAATTGTTTATCTTTGTCATCGGGGTGAAATGCGCCCCAAATCATCCTTGCACCAACAAAGAATAGCAACAAAAAAGCTATCCAATGGTCAACTGCGTCAACATAGACTTCAAAGGCTTCTCCCAAAAGAGCCCCCAAAAGAGGAAACAGTCCTTGAAAAAAGCCAAAGGTGACCGCCATGAGCAGTCCTCGATGGATGGTCATCTTGCTTTTAAAGGAACTTGTTGTGGAAACAACCAAACTGTCAACACAAAGGGCCAAAGCAATAAGAAAAGATTCAACAATTGTCATAATTGATTAACGAATAATGATTGGTTTATTTGGTTACTTAATGATAATATTGTTTTTCCCCCTACGTGGAATAACGAGGGAAAAAAGTATGGATGTAACTAGTATACCGAGAATGACCGTAAGCGAGACTATGGTACTGATGGAAAGGCCAAAGAATTCATGACCAATCATCTTCACTCCTATAAAGCAAAGCAAGACACCCA
Organism: uncultured Bacteroidaceae bacterium; assembly: GCA_964483145.1. Lineage (GTDB taxonomy): Bacteria > Bacteroidota > Bacteroidia > Bacteroidales > P3 > Colimorpha. The sequence goes on along the minus strand of CAZAAK010000055.1, from coordinate 14,115 downwards.
AGCCATATTTGAGTAGCCAAAATTTATCGGTAACATTGCTAAGCAAAAAGAAAAGAGACCTCAACCCCATGATAGCAAAAATGTTGGAGAAATAAACAATGAATGGGTCGATGGTAACCGAAAAAACTGCGGGTATACTGTCAACAGCAAAGACAATGTCGCTAAATTCTATGACCAGTAGCACCAAAAAGAGCGGAGTGATGCAACTGCGCCCCCCTACTTTGGTAAAAAAATTATGTCCCTCAACTTGGGTAGTAACTGGGAAGAACCGACTGGCAAAGCGAACTACCGGATGGTTGGCCGTGTCAATTTTCTCATTGCCCTTGTCTCGGAACATCTTGATGCCGCTGTAAATAAGAATAACACCAAAGACAGCCAAAATCCACGAAATGCGTTCAACCAAAGTCCCCAAAAGAAATATGAAAAGGAAACGCAACACAATGGCACCAAGGATTCCCCAAAAAAGAACACGATGATAATAACGTTTATCGATACCAAAACTGACAAAAATCATAATCATCACAAAGATATTGTCAATTGAGAGCGATTCCTCAAGAAAATAACCCGCAAGGTATTGCTGAAAAACCTCTTTCCTATAAATTCCAACTGCTGTTCCATAATCCATTGAAGGCTGAATGACATGTTCTATGCCGGTGGACTTGGCATAGGCCAACAAATCCTCCATTCCTGTAATGCCGTGGATCCATTCGGCTTTGAACAAAAGCAGTAAACCAAAGAGCATAGCAAGAGTAACCCAAATGCCTGTCCATACAGCGGCCTCCTTAATTTTGATAACATGGTCCTTTTTGTGGAAAACACCAAGGTCTAGAGCCAACATAAGGACCATAAACACCATAAAGAGGGTGAAAAATAAAAATCGCGAAGTCATATTTGTTTTGTAGTGTCTTGTTGTATGTTTATATTGTCTGTTCTGCCTTACAATAAAAAATCCCATAGACTGCCCCTTGGGCTGTCTATGAGTCTTATTGCTTACGAGTGATGCCAAGTCATTGCTGACCAGGGATCTGTTGACATCATTCACGGCCTATGCCGCCAATTACTCCCTCACAAAAACGGGTGCAAAGATACGAAAAAAAAATGATATGCTGTTTTTTTGTTTGAAAATCGAATTCTAAAAGATTTCGAATAGCCTTAACCTCCACACAACTAGGGTAAACAAGTGAAGGTAATGTGAACTCTAATGTATAGAGCATCTACTATGCCTATAAATCTTATGGGAGTATCATTGAACAGTCTGTGCAAGGGACCACCACGTACCCCGAAGTCTGGGGTCATGATGCAGTATCTGGTGAGCTACCATACCCATCGTATGACGAAAGTTGATTTCGCTGAGATGATTCTGCCCATCGGGGGTATGAATGTAGTCAACTCCGAGCGGCCCTTGATATTGTCCTACGACGTGAGTCTCAAGCCAGGACTCCAACAATTCCTGTTCGGCTGGGTTATAACGAATACGCTGCCGGATAGTCTCATCCGGTAGCAGAAGATTAGCTTGATATACACCATTGGACGAAACAAAAAGGGAAAATCCTCGAAGCTCAATCCCGTCTGGGTAAACCATATACTCCAAAGCGAACTCCTCCAATACACAAAGTCGGGGTTGGACCAAGACACACCGTTGCGTGCGCACTACTTTCTCAAACCAATAGACATCGTGGTCCGTCATACTATCGGAGACCCATCGCAACCCGCGGCCAGAACCAGACCATGGAGCTTTGAGAACTAGATTGCGATACTGTCGAAGAAGCTCTTTGACATCCAAAACTGATGTAACAGCACGGCTGTCAGGTTGGATCGGGAGTAACGTGGATCGGTGTTGAAGTCTGCGTAAGCAGTCAAGGCTCTGGTTGGACGGAAGCAACGACTCCTCGACACCCGAAGCCAATAGGCGATCCTTCAATACAATATTCCATCCCCAAGGAACTATCTGACAGGTTGTATCTGAATGGTTTACACAAAAATACTTAGATATGTCGGAAACTGGTATACAAGCATGGGCTTCGGGATAAAGAATCTTCATCAGCGAAGCATTTTGCAGTGCAAACCGTCTAGCCGACTCCGGTGGCACATAATGCGGATTGCCATTGGCAAGGCACAAATCATGTTCGGGATTAAAAATACAAATCATAGCTTCCTCTAAAAAAAGCAAGAAGAGGAGACTCTCGCCTCCCCTTCTAGTACATATAGGTATATCAATACTACTTATTCACCTGAAAACGGGTATTACCTGTGGCAAAGTAGTCGCTAATTTGGTTAGCTGCAGCAATGCCGGCATTGATGTTAGCCTCTTCGGTTTGGGCACCCATCTTTTTGGGAGTAGCAAAGTAACGTCCCTCGAAAGCCTTGAACTCAGCATCGGCATCAGGCATAATGTCAGTGATGTATTTGATGTCGTTGCGCTCTGCCATCAACTTGAGCAACTCGGATTCATTGATAACCTCCTTACGGGCAGTGTTGATGAGGATACCCCCTTTGTGCATTTTGCTAACGAGAGCGTAATTGATACTCTGCTTAGTTTCTGTCGTAGCAGGGATATGGAGGGAGACAATATCACAAGTCTCGAAAAGCGCATCCTGATTGGCAACAGCCTTTGCCAAACCGGATTGGTTAATTTGGTCTGCCGAGAGGAATGCATCATAGGCATAGACATCCATTCCAAAACCATTGGCAATACGTGCCACATTGCGACCCACATTACCAAAAGCAAGGATACCCAATTTCTTGCCCTGCAATTCGGAACCAGATTTGCCATTGTAAAAGTTACGTACAGCAAAAACAAGCAAGCCCATCACAAGTTCGGCAACAGCGTTGCTGTTCTGGCCAGGAGTATTCATGGCAATAATGCCACGGGCAGTGCAGGCGGCCAGGTCAAGGTTATCGAAACCAGCACCAGCACGGACAACTATCTTCAAATTCTTGGCATGGTCAATAACTTCCTTGGTAACCTTATCGGAACGAACGATAAGAGCATCGGCATCGGCAACAGTAGCATAAAACTGGTCGACAGAAGTATATTTCTCAAGAAGAGCAAGGGTGTGACCGTTCTTCTCGACAACCTCACGAATACCGTCAACAGCGGCTTTCGCAAAAGGCTTTTCAGTTGCAACTAAAACTTTCATTATTGTTGTTTTTAATTGGGGAAGCCCCCCAAAATCTTGCATACACTATGGATTTTGGAGAGCCTCGGGGTTAATCGATTCTTATTTGTGAAGTTTCTCGAAATCTTGCATGCATTGGATAAGGGCCTCAACATCCTCGATAGTAACGGCATTGTAAAGCGAAGCACGGAAACCTCCAACGCTACGGTGACCCTTGATGCCGACCATCTGACGCTCCTTGGCAAATGCCATAAACTCATCCTGGAGGTTCTCACGACCTTCGGCCATAACAAAACAGTGGTTCATAATCGAACGATCTTCCTTGGCAGCAGTGCCACGGAAGAGACTGTTACGGTCAATCTCAGCATAGAGCATATTGGATTTCTTGGTGTTGTATTCGTTCATCTTCTGAAGGCCACCCATGGTATCCTTAACCCACTTAAGAGTCTCGTGCATAACGAAAATGGGAAGCACCGGAGGGGTGTTGAACATCGAAATATTCTTGGCCTCGGCTGCAGCATGGGTGCGAAAATCAACCATGGTAGGCAGAGGATTCATGTATTGGCGATCAGTAATATGGCCGAGGAGGTCTTTACGCACAATAACAAAGGTAACACCGGCAGGACCGACATTCTTCTGCGCACCGCCATAAATGCATGCGTACTTGGTCACATCCACTGGACGACTCATGATGTCCGAACTCATGTCGGCAATCAGCTTAACGGGGCAGTCCATATCATACCTGATTTCTGTGCCATAAATGGTATTGTTGGTAGTAATATGGAAGTAGTCAGCGTCAGTAGGGATGGTATATCCCTTGGGAATGTAGCTATAGGTCTTGTCCTCGCTAGAAGCAACGATATCCACTGGGCCGAACAACTTAGCCTCTTTGGCAGCTTTCTTTGCCCAAACACCAGTCTGCAGATAAGCAGCCTTTTTATTAAGGAAGTTGGCTGGAATATCAAGAAACAGCGTGCTTGCACCGCCACCAAGGAAGAGAATTTCGTATTCCTCGGGAATGTTCATAAGGTCGCGCCAAAGTTGACGGGTCTCGGCCATAACGCGCTCCCAACCAGGAGTACGATGAGAAATTTCCATAAGACCGACACCGGTATTGTCGAAGTCACGGATAGCTGCGATTGTGGATTCAACAGCCTCTTTAGGCAGGGGGCAAGGTCCTGCATTAAAATTATGAGCTTTGTTCATTTGATTTGAATTTAAGTTGTTTACTTTGTTTTTCGTTTGTTTTTTTGGTTCAAAACCGTTTGCAAAGTTACTCATTTTTTTTGTAATACATATAAGTCTAATTAAAAAAAAAATCAGTTACACAATAAAATATGTATATCTCACAGAAAAACATGTTATTGCCGATAATTCGTACATTCGCGACTTCTAGGGTGAGGATCCTTTTCGACCTTCAAAGGAAGCTAGCGCATGCAAAAAATCCCGTGTTGTACGCCTCAAATTGACCAAAGTTAAACGATAATACTACAACTAACTCACACTGGATTTCAAATAGTTGTACCGTAATAGCAAAAAGAACAGTGTCCAACTACACGAGGCAGACAGGCCCTAGACACAGGTCAAAAAGAAATCACCCTTGAGAGTTCCTTACGGTATAACCTGAGGTATGTGAGCAGATTTGCGCCTCACTTTTTCCAATGAAATCCAGAGGGCTCGAAAACTAAAATTGTCAACCATAAAGTGTGAATAAAACACCATTCTTTTGCAAACGAGAACATTAGAAAAAACTAACCAATGCACTCGATTTTGATTATCAGATTATTATACTATATCACATGAATATCAATACATTACAAAGTTATCAACAAATAGAAAATTCGATTTCAACGAGTTGTACGTGATATCAACTTATTTGCACCCAAAGGGCAAAAAAACGAAAAAAGTTTGTTGGTTTTGGAAGAAAATTTGTACATTCAAGGGCGGAAAAACGGCAAAAAGGATAAAAAGGTCTATTTCTCAGTTTTTTGGATTTTTTCAGAGTCGTAGAAATTGAAAAATCAAGTGAGTGCTTTACAAAAAAAAAGCAATATAGCAAGAATATTTTTTCGCACATATGGGTGATAAAAATGTTGCAACTTTGCACCAAGAACGAAGAAAACGAGAGAAACCCATAAGTGGTACAGAAACAACAACAAGAATCAAGAACAAAGACAAAGATATGGAGAAAGACTATCAGAGAGTATGGAATGAGTGTTTGACTTTTATCAAGGACAATTTAACCGGTAAGGAGAACGAAAAGGTTTTTAGTACTTGGTTTGAGCCTATCGTACCGGTCAATCTGGACGGCTCCACACTCATTATACAAGTACCCAGTCAGTTCTTTTTTGAATGGCTTGAGCAGAACTATGCCGAATTGCTAAAAAACGCCATCCGTCTGACATTAGGCCCTAACGCATGTCTACAATATAGTATTGTAATGGATACGAGCATCTCCGAGTCGCCCATTACCACCCGCATACCTTCCACAGGCAAACCTGCAACCATCAACCGTCCGAAGGATGTGCCCATGAATCTCAATCCCGATGAGAGCCGTGAGTTCCCAAATCCTTTTGTAATCCCAGGAATCCAAAAGGTGCGCATCAACTCGCAGTTGAGTTCTTCCTACACTCTGCACAATTTCGTGGAAGGCGAGTGCAACCGACTAGCCCGTGCCGCCGGCTATGCTGTAGCCGAAAATCCCGGCAAGACAGCCTTCAACCCTTTGATGCTACATGGTGGGGTCGGCTTGGGGAAAACGCACCTAGCCAATGCCATCGGTCTAAAAACCAAAGAATTGCACCCAGAGAAAGTTGTTTTATATGTCACTTCAGAGCAATTCATGCAACAGTACCAAGATGCCGGACGCAATGGCACCACGAGCGATTTTGTGCATTTCTACGAGATGGTAGACGTGCTAATTGTAGACGACATCCAATTTTGGGCCAACAAGGCCGCCCGTACACAGGAGGCCTTCTTCCATATTTTCAACACTCTGCATCAGGCCAGCAAGCAGCTGATTATCACTAGCGATAAGGCCCCGAGCGAGCTTCAGGGTCTAGAAACTCGACTAACCTCCCGTCTGAAATGGGGCCTAGCTGCCGAGTTGCAGACTCCCGATGTGGAGACACGCATGAAGATTCTCAAACAAAAGCTCCAAAACGATGGGGTGGAAATGCCGCAAGAGGTAATCGAATACATTGCATACAACATCAATACTAATGTCCGGGAACTAGAAGGTGCCCTCATCTCGTTGATGGCCCAATCCTCCCTCAATCGACGCGACATCACACTGGATTTGGCTCGCCAAATGGTTGATAAATTCGTCAAGAGCACCAATCGGGAGGTTACTATCGACTACATTCAAAAAGTGGTCTGCGACTACTTCAACATTCCTATCGACAGCATCCAATCCCGCACCCGCAAGCGCGAAATAGTCCAAGCACGCCAACTTACGATGTATTTTGCCAAAAAAATGACCAAATCATCGTTAGCTATCATTGGGTTGCAATGCGGCAACAAGGACCACGCCACCGTGCTACACGCCTGCAAAACTGTAGCCAATCTAGCCGAAACCGACAAACAGTTCCGCTACTGGATTGACGAATTGGAGAAAAAATTCAAAGAGTAACACCCTATGAAAGTTCCGTTTAATCCGGGGACGCTCCTTTATCCGTTGCCGGTCGTCATGGTTAGTTGCGGCGATCGGCCGGAAAATTACAATATACTGACTGTGGCATGGACAGGCACGGTCTGTAGTACTCCGCCTATGTGCTATATATCGTTGCGTCGCGAACGCCATTCGTACGAAATCATCCAGCGTACCGGCGAATTTGTTATCAATCTAACAACGGAGAACCTAGCCCGCGCCACCGATTGGTGCGGCGTTCGCAGTGGCAAGGATTTTGACAAATTCAAGCAGATGCACCTCACTCCCGAAAAAGGGCAGTTGGTGCAGGCCCCCCTTATTGCCGAAAGCCCCCTTAACATCGAATGCAAGGTAGTGGATATCCGCCCGTTGGGCAGTCACGACATGTTCCTGGCAAATGTTGTGGCCATTGATGCGGAAGAAAAGTTGATTGACAAAAGCACTGGCGCCTTCCAACTAAACCACGCCAAACCCCTCGCTTACTCTCATGGCAAATACTATAGCCTGGGGGATAAAATCGGTAGCTTTGGCTTTAGCGTCAAAAAGAGGAAATAATCGACTACGTTAACAATAGGACAATGAAAATTACTTGTATAGAGCCTTTGGGCATTAGCCGAGAGCATTTTAATGAACTCAAAAAGGAATTTGTTGCCAAAGGGCATGCCTTTGATTATTACATGGACCGCAAAGAAGATCCCAACACTCTGGTGGAAAGAATGAAAGAGGCCAACATTGTCGTGGTTTCCAACATCAAACTGCCTGCCACAGTCCTGCAACAATGCCCCCAATTGAAGTATCTTTCGGTAGCATTTACTGGCTTAGACCACATCGATTTGACCTATTGCAAAGAGCACCAGATATCCGTTCAGAATGCCGCTGGCTATTCCACCACGGCTGTGAGCGAACTTGCTGTCGGTCTGATGCTTGACCTACTACGACAAGTAACCCACTTCGATGGCACCATACGTCGTGGCGAAGGAAGAGGAATGTTCCTCGGACGCGAACTTAAGGGCAAGACCGTTGGCGTGGTCGGAACAGGATCTATCGGCACCGCCGTCATCCGACTGCTCAGCGCTTTTGGCTGCAAGATACTGGCCTACAGCCACAGCGAACACGAAGATGTAAAGACTTTGGGTGCCCAATATGCCAACCTCAAAACTGTACTCGAGGAGAGCGACATCGTCACCTTGCATGTCCCTCTAAACAGCAACACATTCCACCTAATTGGGCCCGAACAATTGAAAACAATGAAGCCTACCGCCTTGTTAATCAATACTGCCCGCGGCAATGTCTGCGACATAGATGCAGTTGCCACTGCACTGAAAGAAGGCATAATACAGGGAGCCGGATTCGATGTCTACGAGAATGAACCTCCACTAGACGCTAACCACCCCCTGCTTAATGCGCCCAATTGTGTCTGCGTACCCCATATCGGGTATGCCTCCCGTGAAGCCTTCGACATCCGAGCAGAAATTGTTTTCGACCATGTACGCCAATATCTAGAAAGCATAATGCACTAATTTTTACATACATATAGCAAACGCATGCATCGCATCGCCTTCCTTCTCGGCTTTCTGTTGCTATGCCACATTTCATTAGCAACCCCCATTGATTCATTGGCAGCCAATAAAGCTGGCAGACACTATTTGTTGCTACAAGGAGTGCTAAAAGCTAGCGATACACTGACCCTTTACAAAACCGTCAGTTTCAAGGATACCAACAATCGGACTGTCAACTGTTATTATATATTCAATTGGCATAGCGAGGGCTTTGTGATAGTCGGTTCCGACGACCGTTGCTACCCTATCATCGGCTACTCACAACGCGGTAGCTTCGATGATAGCCGACTGCCACCCAATACTGCGGCCTGGCTAGAGCAGTGTACACAAGAAATAGCATCCGGTATTCGAAACAACGCCCCCGAGAACGAACACTCTAAAAAACTTTGGAGCAAACTGCTAAGCGACAGCATCTGCAACGCAACATCCTCCAAGAGCGACAGCTATCTCTTGGCCTCCACATGGGAACAGGGCGATGGATACAACCGATATTGCCCCGTTATGAACGGTAACCATGTGGTTGTAGGTTGTGTAGCTACCGCAATGGCGCAAATCATCCGTTACCACCAATATCCATCCCGCGGTTTCGGCCAAAAATCCTATCTTCACGAAGCCTACGGTCAATTGGGTGTCGACTTCGATACGGTGGATTATGACTACTCCATCATGCCGGACGAAGTTTGGTATGGCTCAGCCGATGAGGCGATAGATATGGTTTCGCGCCTCTGCTACCACTGCGGGGTAGTGGTGAACATGACCTACCAATACGCTGGGCACTCCAATGGTAGCGGTGCACAAAACAGCAGATTTTCTGAGGGCCTCCGCCATTTTGGCTACACCGATGTAAAATATTATGAGAGGCTATCCCTAAACAACGACTCTCTTTGGTGTGCGTTGATTGAAAATGAAATAGACAACCTTAGGCCCATTGAATACTCCGGTTTCGGTGACGATGGGGGGCATGCCTTTGTGCTAGACGGCTACAATGGCAATGGGCAATACCATTTCAACTGGGGTTGGGGCGGATACTGCGATGGATTCTACTCACTCACCACCATGTGCGGGTTCACTAGTAACCACTCCATGAACATCCATATTCAGCCCTCGGGTTGGGACGGGCATTTGGACCGGTTCTATGTATCCACCAATGGCAACGGCAACGGCACTTCGTGGAATGAGGCTAACAAAAACCTCGAAGCCGCCATCACACTCAACAGCTTGGTCAGCCGCGACATTTGGATTAAAGAAGGTACCTACTATGGCAATATGGATAACGATTATGCCTTTCTCATCACCAATCCCGTTTCTCTCACAGGCGGATTTGCCGGTCACGAAACTGCTGCCAACCAGCGTAATGCAGAACTCCATCCCGTTATTTTTGATGGGCAAGGGCAACACGGCATTCTCTATGCAAGACTCAACTCCTCCAACGCCAAAAACATTCGTATCACCGACATCACTTTTCAAAGTGGATATAGTTCCAAAGGCTCTTGCGTCAACTTAAAAGGTCAAGTAATTGGAAACTACCTTATTGTGCGCGATTGTCTGAGCGACAGCGGTTCCATTGTCAACCTCAGCGACTGCAAATTGCGCATGTGCATCTTCGAAGACAACCAAGCTCCTACCATTTGCCGGTTGGACGGAGCCACCCTACGCCAAAGCCTTGTAAAGAACAACAACGCCGGACGTGTTTTGGATTTGGAAGGCAGAGGCCGAGTGGTGAACAGCGACATCGTTGGTAACACCGGCATTGGAGTTGTCTTCAACCACCCACGCAACACCTTTGTCAACAACATTGTGTGGAACAACGATACCACCCTGCGCTTGCGTACTGAGCTCCCCGACACCGCTATCCGCCACTGCGGCCTGGAAAGCGACACCAACCTTGCCGACAGCACTTGTGTGAGGCTTGGCAGAAACAACGAGGATGGACCCAGATTCATTCAGCCTAGTAGCCGCGGGAGAGAAGGCTCGTGCGGCAATGAGAACTACCGGCTCCAGCGCGGTTCCATTTGCCTCAACGCCGGAGAACGTCTGCCGGAAAGCATCCAGGATGGTGACCTCGACCGTTCCATCCGTTGCCGCGATGGATATATCGACCTCGGGTGCTACGAAAGCAACTATCTCGTAGACATCAACACCGTAAACAAGCCTAGTAGCCTCAAAGTCTACCCAAATCCGGCAACCACCACCATCACCGTTAGAGACCACCCATTCGGAACAATCAGGCTGTACGATGCCTCAGGTCGACTCGTCATCCGACAACAATGCGGCAACCCCGCTGTTCTTGACATCAGTTCCCTATCCCAAGGGACGTACTACCTCTCCGACGGTATTCTCAACCAAAAAATCGTCAAAAAATAGGCATCCTTTACCAATAAAGTCTTGAACCCGTCCCTTAGGATTCTTTGTTTCAACTAACTGCCCTTTGAACGCACCTGAATTGCATTCATCGCTAGGAAAACAACTGGGATAATCTATCCGATGCGTATGGAATTTCGTAAATGGATTTCTGACAATAATGGCACCCGACTACGAAATCCGCCAAAGAATGTCGGCATCCTAAGCAACGTAGGACCTAAAGAAATGGCTCGATGCCTCGGATAAGCTATTTCGCCGGGTGCGGGATGAGCGCGGACTGTTGGTGCTATCGCAGGCGGCAAAGAACTTTCACCCAGGGCAGGGCGTGTACCGGAGCAGCTATATGAATGCCAGACGACTGGCTGCTACCGAGACCAACATGGCATACCGGGCGGCAGACTACGAGCGATGGCAGCAGCTGGACTTCGTTGTTGGTATAGAGGTACACCTGTCGAATAACCACACTTGCCGTGGCTACAAGGGCAAGACCCCGTGGGTTGACATCTGCGACGAACTGCGGGGGAAGTATCCAAAGGGCTTCAAATTCACAGGCTGGCACCCGCATTGTCGTTGCCATGCTACGCCTATCTTGAAGTCCTCCGCGGAGATTAAGGCCGACAACGAACGCATACTGAACGGCGAGGAGCCGATGGAGGAGAGCGAGAACGAGGTGATGACCCTACCAAAGGGCTTCATGGACTGGCAGTCCGCAAACGTCGAGAGAGCCGGGCAGCACTACACTATGCCGTATTTCGTATGCGACAATCCACAGTATATAAACGAGGTTCTGCTGGACGCCTACGGTGTGCGCAATCCATACCGCACCTTTGCCGAGTACGTGGCTGCTATGCGGTACAATCGAAAGAACGTCGTGTTCGCTCCAGGGGTGGCGGAGAACATCAAGGTACTGAATGCAATAATGCCAGTCATGCAGGGAAAGGTGATGGATATTGATGAGGCTGATAGAGGACGTTGCAATCCTATGTTCGGTACGGTTGACTACATCAACAAAGGGTATCTGCACAACTGTCAGACCTGCACGATGATATATGAATTGCGACGGCGTGGGTTTAACGTGAACGCGATGGCAAATCCGCTTGTTGGCAATGAACGCGATTTTACCAAATTTTGCACCGATAACAAGGTTGAATGGACAGAACGTTTCTTAAACGCCGACGGAACGAGGTGCGAGTACAAGATGTCTTTCAAGTATGTCAGCAAGAACTCAATAGAGGCGAAAGAATCATTCATCAAGGGTTGCGTTTCGGACACTGGACGTTATGAGGTATACTGCGAGTGGATGGGGTCGAAAGAGGATGCTCATGTTTTCATCATAGAGAGGCAACCGAACGGCAATTTGATATGGTTTGACCCTCAAACTGGCGAGGTGGGAAAACCTGTGGAGGCTTATGTCAGCAAGATGAAAATGGCAAGAATCGGAGTGATGCGGATTGACGATAAAATCATCAACCCAAAATTCGTAGCTCGCTTTCTCAAATCATAGCCAATCCAACGCTTCCGCACCAGCAATCACTTTCGCTGTACCATCCCTATACAACACAAGTACTGGCAAACCTGTCGGCGGTACCAGTTCACCCTCTTTGTGAGGCATACCAACACTGTACACATCGTAGCCGTTGCGCTTGTGTTCGAACACTATCTCTGTGCCAAGACCCATAGCCGCTTCCTTGACTTGTTTCGGTATTCCCATTGTCGTACTGTTTCTTACGAGTTATTTTTATCAAATATGCGCGAGAGCGCAACCGAGGCGGTGTGCTTGGCTACGCTCCAACGCGGTTTATTTCTTTGCGTTTTCGGATTCCTTCGTGGCGTGAGGATTGGCCTGCGCTTTCGAGGTGAGTACCTCTTTCGTGATTGTACAATTCGCTCCAATGTAAGTGTTGCCCTGGGTCAGTCTCAGTCCCCATAGTCCTTTGACATCTGTACCTATCTGTTCGGTAGAGAATGTATCGAAGATTGCTGCTATGCAAGAGAAGTAGAAATCTCTCTTTCCGTCGCTGAGTGGTGCTCTGCTGAACTGCACCTTGTATATACTTGTCTGTTTAGCCATTTTCTTGTTGCTATATGCTCTATATGCTATATAACGCGAGTATCCGTAAAATATTACACTGGAGCAAAAAAAAGAGGCTGGGTGAAGAAAACTTCACCCAGCCTCCTGTATGCAGGACGTTATGATAGTTTCACTCTATTGAGGAGCGCACCCGAAATCTCATGGAGTTCACGACTACGCTCAGGCGAGGCCTCCCTAGCATGGGCAGTGATAGCCTGAGTGAGCTTCCAGAGGGTAGCACCACCCTGGACGCCATCATTGGGGTCATTCCTCATCAGTATCTTCTCTACTTCCTCACCCTCACGCTTGAGCATACTCCCGTTGCTGGTCAGGCGTTTGAGCTCTTTCTCGAAGTCTACCGCCACCTCTGACGCTCCTTGAATCTCGCGCGCTTTCTGCATCAAGCTGTCCTTGTTGAATAGTCCCCTTGTTAGGTCTTTAACCGCGCTCACAGTGGTCTTAGTGTCGAGTTCGTAAGTGCGCTGACTGAGGGCGATAGTATCGGGCAGCCTGCTTCCGAGGTGTATCTGACGCATTACGCTCTCCCTGACCATTCCGTTGAGGCATGCGCCATTGAGAAGGAAAGCACGCATGTCGACACTTCCGTCACCATAGTCAGAGGTGGAAAAACGCGCGCCAGCATAGATTATCACTGTGCCATTGTTGGCAGTTGGAATCTCAAGAGGCATTGGCAGAATAGTCTCAGCCCAGACTTTTGTGTCATTCATGTAGGCATCACTGATTACTGCACCTTGCGCCGCGGCTTCCTCGACAAAGGCAGTCAATATTTCAACCGAGTTAAGGCGACGGTACGAGTCGGACAGCACACCTCTCACCTGCATACCTACAGCACGGATAAGGACGCGGCTACGCTCAGTCCAACCCGAATGCTCGTTGAGCATATGTGCAGCAAGGTTGCGCTGCCACTCATCTCCGCTAGCGAGGGTGCGGAGGTAGCGACTTGGGATACCCATACGTTCCGCTAACTGACCTACGGCGTTGTCGTGCATCGTAAATTGACCGTAGGGCATAATCATAGCGACGTGTCCTGCGTTGGAGAAGGTGATGACGGGCTTGCGGTCGTGCTCCTTCAGCTTGACCCCGATAGGAGCGATGAAGTCCTGCTGCATCTTACCCTCCTCGATGAGGCGGTTCATCGTGTCACCTACACCCTTGGTGTTGTGTTGGAGCATAGCTTGTACTTTGTTAATGACTACTTGGTTTAGACCCTCTTGCTTGGTCATTTCGCCACTAGCCACACTGTCGAAAAGGTTGATTGGTTCCATGTGATTTGGATTTTATTTTATTGCTGTCCGGTAAAACTCAAAAGAGCATAAATACCCAGCCCGAAGCCTA
>CAZAAK010000054.1:0-16740 GCA_964483145.1 uncultured Bacteroidaceae bacterium | reverse complement strand
ACAATGAGTATAACTGAATATTAACCCTGTCTAAAAATGGGGAGTACTATATGGTTGACACCTCGTAAAAAGTGTTAGTCATAATTTTGCTGAGACAATAAAATTTTGCCGGACAGCAATAATTCCCCAAAAAGTTGTACCTTTGCAGAAAAAAGCGCGACCGAAAATATAGGCCGGTGGATAAGCACGATCCCACTTTCGAAGCAGAATCTTATGTTTGGGCAATCAAGCAAAAAACTTCTGCAGAGCCCCTTCGGCAGTTTTTTGGAAACCTCGGTTTGACTGAAAAATGCTAGAAAGATGAAAAAAATAGGAGTTCTGTCGGATACGCACGGGGTGGTGCCACGGCAAGTGTTTACTTTTTTTAAGGATACTGATGAGATATGGCATGCTGGGGATATGGGTCGAGGGGTGTTGGAGGAGCTTAGGCAGTTCAAACCATTGCGGGCAGTCTATGGCAACATGGACGACTATAACCTGCGCTACGAAGTGATGGGCACCAGCATCTTTCAATGCGAAGGAATGAAGGTGCTGATGACACATATCGGTGGCTGGCCGGGGCATTATCCGGCACCGATATTGGCGCTGCTCAAGAGCGAAAAACCTGGAATATTTGTTTGCGGGCATAGCCATATACTCAAGGTGATGTGGGACAAGGAACTGAATTTGCTGCATATCAACCCAGGCGCGGCAGGCCGGTCGGGATTTCAGAAAGTGGATACGCTGGTTCGTTTCGAGATAGATGGTAACGAAGTGAAAGGGTTGGAGATACTGGATTTTCCCAAATATTTCTGACTGTTCTCTCTTCTCTTTTCCCACACCCCCATAGATGGGGGCTACCGCAACGCGTTACTGTATCTCAACGAAATCGTTGGCAACGGTATTTCCCGTACCGCTGTGCCAGTGTGTGCAATTGGTTGTATGGTTTTGTAGCACGCAACAGGCTAGGCTGTACCTTTTTGCGTGGGTGAAATTTGGGCGATGATGATGCCAGCAATAACAACAGCGATGCCGATGGGTTTGGACCAGGTAAGCCTCTCCTGTCCAATGAGAATAGCAGCTAAGAGGGAGAATATGGGGATAGCGTTGGTGAAGACGCAAGCTGCCGTAGCACCCAAATGCTCCACGCCGACGTTGTAGCAAATGTAGGCCAGAGTGCTGCAGAAGACCCCGAGGACCGCCAGCAGAAGAATCATTTTTGGGGAGTAGCTGAGCAAAGGAAGTTTGCTTCCGTCTAGCAAGAGCATCAAGGGAATGAAATAGAGGCAACCGAAAAGATTTTGGTATGCGGTGATGGTGAATGGCTTGTATCGGCCAATCAGTTTGACCAAAACAATGGTAAAGACGACAGCGGTAAGAACGGCCCCAAAGAGCCATGCGATGCCGGCCGGATTCAAGTCAAGATTGTTCTTGCCTCCAAACAAAAGCATAATAGAGAGCCCGACGAGGGACAGTAGTATGCCAACAAGGGCACTTCCTCTGATCCTTTTTTTATAGGCTACCGCCATGCCAAAGGGCACAAAAAGAGGTATAGTGGCTACGATAATGGAGGACATGCTGCCGCTGACTAGTTGCACACCGCTAGTTTCGCATATGCTGTAGATGAACGGTTCCAAAAGGGCTAGTAAGAGGAACCATTTCAGGTCGCTTTTGCGGATACGCTCGCCTTTGCGCCACAACAACAGGACGGGAATAGTGATGACGGAGGCTAGCAGAAGGCGGAAGGTGAGGATTATAAGGACAGTGATGTGCTCTTCCGAGGCAAAGAGTTCCTTGGCCATGACAAAACTGACGCCCCACACAACGGCAGTAAGGGTAAGAAGCAAGTAAACGAGGCTTTTTTTCATCTCGGCAGTAGAGGTGCGGTTTTGGTAAATGGTAGTTTTTGTTAAATAGTAGGTAGTTGATTTATTGTGGCTTGTAGTCGCCACGGTCAGGGGGAAGGGCAACGCCAAGGGGAGTGAGGCGTTGACGGGTATCGTCGACGGTTTCGGCGGCTTCGGAACCAGTGGAGAGTTTGTTGTCGTAAATGCTGTAGTTGGCGCGAACCTCGGCAGGGGAGAGATTGGGCATAATTACATTGGCACCAGCCAAGATGCCCATTTCGCGTCCTTGGGGGTGTAGCGTGCCCAAGGCGGTGGTGGCGGGTAACAGCACATGGGGGTGGATGAGCCGGATAATGGCTAATAGGCGCAAGGTGGCATCCACAGTGCCTGCGGGTCGGTTGGCAAAGGGTGTGTCGGTGGCTGGAATAAAGGGCCCAATGCCCACCATCTCGGGGCGGAAGGAACGAATGAATTGGAGGTCCTTGTACAGCGTTTCGATGGTCTGGTAGGGCGCCCCAACCATAAAGCCACAACCTACTTGATAACCAATCTCCTTTAGGTCCTGCAAGCAACGCATCCGGTTGTCGAATGACATTTCTTCGGGGTGCAGTTTCCTGTAGTGGGCACGGTCGGCAGTCTCGTGGCGAAGGAGGTATCTGTCGGCTCCAGCCTCAAAGAGGCACTGGTAACTTTCACGTGAGCGCTCGCCAAGGGATAGCGTGATGGCACAGTCGGGGTGTTGTTGGCGGATAGAGGCAACGATGTTGCACATACTGTTGTCGTCAAACCTAATGTCCTCGCCCCCTTGTAGTACAAAAGTACGGAAACCCAACACATAGCCTTGTTGGCAACATTGGAGGATCTGTTCCTTCGTAAGACGGTAGCGGTGGACACTGGGGCGGCTACGCCGGATGCCACAGTAGAGGCAGTCGTTTTTGCAGTGGTTGGAGATTTCAATCAGTCCGCGGAGGAAAATCTTGTTGCCGTAGATGCTCTGCGCTAGTTGATGGGCCTGGTTAAAGAGATAGCGGACCGATTCCTTGTCCTCGGTCGAAAGAAGCCCGCCAAGTTGGTCCAACGAAAGGTCGCCTGTGGCAACGATATGGTCTATCACGTCTTTCATATAACAAAATTGTATATGCACTCCTGCACTTGTCCGTCGAGAACTGCAATGGTGCGCAGGTGGGTGCCTTTGGAAAGGCGAATCGGACCTGTGTAGATGCTACTTTCGAGCGTTGGGACGCTACCATCGATAGTATAGTGGATGCATGTGCCGTCCACTTCGGTGTCGAATGTCACCAAGTAACCTCCAACTGAGGCGGACTTGGATACAATGGGTTTGAAGGTACCTTTGCAGGGATTATAACCAAATGAACGCAAGCGCTCTTCGTGGTGCTTGATTTTCTTTTTGAATTTGCTCCAGCTTTTATTCTCGGGCTGCGACCAAAAACATTCCGACAGGGCGCACATGCGCGGTAGGAGGAAACTCTCGGCCTGCTCATAGTTACTGACGTAATCGGTCCAAAGGATGATTTCTCCACCCCAACAATAGGGTTGCACATCGGATGTGAGGTTCTTGGGCAAGGGGTCGAATTGGTAACATTTCGAAAGCGGTAGCACACTGGCAGAGCCTGTGCAGGTGCAGGGTATGTTTCTTTGGCAGACCCCGAGATTGCAGAAAACTGTGTTGGCATTGATAACGCCATTGCTGCGGATGGCTCCGCGTTGGATACTGCTGTCACCACGGGTCGACATAAGCACCGCCTCGCTACTTAGGCCGTTGCAGGAGAGTAAACCGTCCCAGCCAATTATCCGCTTACCCTTGCGGGAGAGGTACTCCTCGATATGGGCAACAAACCAGCTTAGCAGACCCTCTTCGTCCCGTAGACCCTGTTGGTGTATCCGGTCTTGGCATTTAGGGCAGTTCTCCCAATTTCCGGTGCTAATATTGCCCAGCCCAATGTGGATGTACTCACTTGGAAAAAGGTCGGAAACTTCGTCCAAAATATCATCAACAAACTGCATGGTCCTCTCGTTGCCAACGCATAAGATGGCTTTTGAGTCTTGGCAGGGACCGAGGGCAACGCAGTGGGCACCGTGGTCGCAGGAGAGTTCGGGATGAGCGGCAAGGATGGCACTGACGTGGTTCGGAAGCTCAATTCCGGGAATAACCTCGATGTTCAGGCTTTGGGCATACTGCACAACTTCGGCAATTTCGGCCTTTGTGTAAAAACCACCGTATGTGGGCATCTCTCCGGCGCGAGCGGGCTCCTCCTCACCCCATGGGATGCCGGTGCGGTCAACACGCCACGAACCGATATCATTGAGCTCGGGGTACTTCTCTATCTCTATACGCCAGCCCTGGTCGTCGCTCAAGTGCCAATGAAATTTGTTGAGCTTGTGGGCGGCCATGATGTCTAGGTGGCGCTTGATTTGCTTGACCGGAATAAAATGACGGCAAACATCAAGATGACTCCCACGCCAGGAAAAGCGCGGATAGTCCAAAATGGTACATTCGGGCAGGGTGATATGGTTGTAGTGGCGTTGGTGGATGTCCTCGGGGAGCATTTGAATGAAAGTCTCGAATGCATAGACAAGACCGGCTTCGGTATTGGCACTGATTGAAATGCCCTCGGGATGGACTTGTAGCAGATACCCTTCGTTCCCAAGGGATGGATTGGGCGAGTTATTAAGGGTGATGGTGATGCTACCACGGTTGGGGGTGCCAATAAATGCGGGTCGGATGTGCATTTGGCGTAGTGTACTGGTGACAAATTTGGCTGTGGAAGAGTTTTGGGCTAGATTCTCGAAATAAAGCCTCGTGCGAGATGTGATGGTAAAAGAACGGGCTTTCTGCACTAGATAGACGGGTTCTGGGATGATGTTGTACTCCGTCACCGTGGCGTTCCTTTCACCACAGGAAACCGCCATAAGTGCTATAAAAATGGCAAAAACTGGTCTCCAATATTTTATGTGTATCAACCTCATTGTCCGTAAGTGCAAAGATACGAAAAATTACTCTCCTGAATAAAGCTCAGCAGGTGTATTAAGATTATTTATAGGTTGCACAATAACGGTGCAATCCTTGCGTTATGGAAACTGCAAAATGCTTGTTATGGCACAAAGATCTTTGAAGAACCTGGTGTCCGACACCGTGATATACGGTATGAGCAGTATCGTGGGCCGTTTTTTGAACTACCTGCTCGTGCCACTCTATACCTACAAGATTGCTGCAGAAAGTGGCGGCTACGGCATCGTTACCAACGTCTACGCCCTCACAGCGCTAATGTTGGTGATGCTGACTTTTGGCATGGAAACCACCTTCTTTTACTTTGCCAACAAATACAAGGACCGCTCCGATACTGTCTTCTCCACGGCGCTGATATCGGTGGGGTGCGTGGCGGCGCTGTTTTGCGTGTTGCTCTTCTGCTTTATCGCACCAGTGGCGAAATGGCTCAATTTCGCCGACCATCCCGAATACTTGCAGATTATGGGTGTGGTGGTAGCGCTGGATGCCTTTCAGGCTATATTGTTTGCCCTGCTCAGGTTTCAAGGCCGTGCATGGAAGTTCGCCTTGCTCAAGTTGCTATTTATTGTCTGCAATATTGCAATGAACCTGTTCGTTTTCCTGCTCGCCCCCATTTTAGCGGAAAGCCATCCGGCGCTGATATCGTGGTACGACCCTAGTTACCAGGTGGGCTACATCTTCATTGTCAACCTCATCTGCACGGCAGGTATCACCTTGTTCTTTATCCCCGAGTTGCGCAAGTTGCGTTGCGGTGTCGATTTTGCAATGCTTGGGGAAATGCTTAAATACACTTGGCCTCTCTTGCTTTTTGGTATTGCCGGCATTCTGAATCAGGTGGCGGACAAGATCTGTTTCCGCTTTATTATTCCCGGGGCAGAGGGTGAGGTGCAGCTAGGCATTTACGGGGCCTGTTCCAAGATAGCTATGATTATGGCAATGATTACTCAGGCTTTCCGGTATGCCTATGAGCCGTTTGTCTTTGGCGGTGGAGGAGGTAGGGATAACCGTCAAAGTCAAGCGCTGGTGATGAAGTACTTTGTTATGTTTGCCCTCTTGGCCTTTTTGGCAGTAATGGCCTATTTGGATGTACTGAAAATTCTGGTCGGTAGAGGCTATTGGCAAGGCCTCAAGGTGGTTCCCATCGTGATGGTTGCCGAGATATTCATGAGCGTCTATTTCAATCTATCGTTCTGGTATAAGCTCAAAGAGGAAACCTGGTGGGGTGCTATTTTTTCCGCCATCGGTTGTGCGGTGCTGCTGGCTGTAAACTTCATTTTCATACCCCGATATGGCTACATGGCCTGCGCTTGGGGAGGCGTGGCTGGTTATGGCACCTGCATGGTACTCTCCTATTTGGTGGGGCGGAAACGTAGTCCAGTACCCTATCGCTTGGGCCCTCTATGCGGATATTTCGTACTGGCTTTGGCTCTGTACGGTGCAAGCGTTAGGTTCAAACCACCACAACTCGGGTGGGAACTGGTGCTCAATACCGTTCTGCTTTTGGTGTATGTGGCGGTGATGCTTTACAATGAGAAGGCATTGGTGCGGAGTGTGATAGGCAAAATCAAGCGCCGATAGCAATCTTTTAGCTGTATCACCCGCCCAGTAGGCTACTCGTTGTAGACCCACTCACACACGGAATACCGCTGGGTGGCAAGGCCGCTCATGTAGCGCATTTCGGAGCAGGTTTTGCCTTGGGCGGAGAGGTCTTCTTGGCTGTAATAGTCCACTCCAGTGTTGTACTTGGTGCAACGGCAACGCTTGGTGCAACTGCCCATGACAAGGATTGCAGGTAGGAGGATGAAAATGGATAGCAGCTTCTTTCTCATATTTGTTGTTGTTTTGTCTTGGTACGCAAAAATCTGCTTTTGCATCCACTCAGGGCTTAGGGTATGCGTAGGTAAGGTGTGCAAAGCAACGGGCAACTGTCTTGACGTATGTAGGGGCTAAAGTTTTGGCTTTAAGAAGTCAACAATTTGGCGCTCGTCAATGTTGCGGTAGTGGCAAGTGGCCACCACCTGCCCGTCCTCCATCAGAAAGACTATCGGGCGTTGACCATAAGTGATTTGGGAATAGGTGTTTATGTCAATGAGGTAGGAGGGACGGATAAATGTGGTTCTGTCGAGGGTAAGGGCGGCTGTGGTGCTGTCCTGTCGCGGTGTAAAATAGAGGAACGCAGCGGAGTCGAGGTCGTTGCGGCGGCAAATGTGGGTGAGTTTCTCGTCGGCCATCTTACAGAAAGGGCAACCAGGAGTAAGGAAGGCTACCACATGCTTTCCCTCGGTAAGGTGCAGGCTGTAGAGTTCACCCGCTGGGGCTGTAGCTTTGTCAAGTTCCTCTTTGTTGTAATACTCCTGCGACGGACCAAAGAGCCAGTTGTCGGGGGCGGAGAGGCAAAAAACGGCAACCACTGGCGCCACAATAACGGGTAGATAGACAAACCACCGCGGTCTCCAACTCCACGGCCTCGACCCCATGGCAAATGCAAGCGCCACTATCAGGGCAACATTTTTAAGGATGGACCGCTCGGGGCTAATCTCCACCAGTGGCCCCATGCAGTGGCAACTGTCGTTGCGCCCGATGAGTATGGCGTAACCCAAAAAAAACGTGAAGCCCACCAGCATCAGCATTGTACACGTGTCCACCAACCGTTTCCATACGTTGGCTATAAGCCCTATCCCCACTAATATCTCCCCACAAATAACTAGCCTGGCGGTAAGAAACGACAGGTTCAGTGGAAGCAGGTTATAGGAAAATATGTAAATCTCGAACTGGTCAATGCCAACGAGTTTGGAAATGGCGGAGACTATAAAAAACACACCTAGCAGCATTCTCACTACGAGTGCTGCTAGGCGCAATGGTTTGGCTCTTAAGGGTGTCAATCCTTGGCCTCCGTGCAGTCAACATCCTCCATTTCGCGGACCAACTGACCCTCTATCAGGCGCTCAAATCCCAACCGTGTAATTTTCGAACACCTAAAGCCTGCATCAGCTGCAACATAGGTAATCTCGTCAGGATTATTGGCACTCACGCACTGGCAACGGCGCTCCTTGCTACAACCACTTAGGAGTACTATCCCCCCCGCTAACAGTAAAAAAATGTATCTTTTCATGGTGGCTTACTTTTGGTAAACAATGGACGAATCGGCCTCAAATGGGTAGTCTGTGCACACCACTGTGTCCGTATGGGCGGTATCGAGGGCATCGAAGTAGGTGACGCGGTTCAGTTGGCTGCAGTCTCCCTTGTTGATGGTAATCACACGGGTGGTTTGGGTGCCGATGACCGAACAACGGCAGTTTTTTTCTTTGACACAGGACGTGCACAGCGCAATGGCAGCCACTCCCATAACGAACAAAACTTTCTTCATATACACTCGGACTATTTCAGATTGCAAAAGTACAAAAAAAAATCAACATACGATTTTTTTTTTGCTTTTCGGAGCGCCTGTAATGGTTCCTTTGCGCTTAGTCGCCCCATCTTCAGCAGCAGTTGCTATCCGCAGACACGGCAAACCATCAGCCCGTCGCAAAGGGGTAAGAGTATGTTTTCAACGCGCGGG
Source organism: uncultured Bacteroidaceae bacterium (assembly GCA_964483145.1). GTDB lineage: Bacteria > Bacteroidota > Bacteroidia > Bacteroidales > P3 > Colimorpha. The sequence continues at coordinate 8,327 of CAZAAK010000054.1, read as the reverse complement.
TCGGCAGTAATGGCTGCTCCAAGCTCACGAATAACGCGGGTGGAACGATCGCAACGCAGTTGTCCTTTGGGCTCTTCCACCACTCGGCCATACCAAAGCATATTGTCCAACAAAAGCAACCCACCAGGGCGCATTTTGGGTAAAATCAAGTCGTAATAATTGGCGTAGTTGGTCTTGTCGGCATCCACATATGCCAGGCCTATGCCATCGGGTAGTGTGGGGAGGATCTTCAGCGCCTGCCCGATATGAAGTTTAATGCGTTCTCGCACCTGCGCCATACTAGCGTGGCGCATGATCATCTCTTCGTATTCCTCGTTGGCCTCTATTGTGTGCAGTACACCGCCTTCGGGCAATCCGCGGGCAATGCACGCCGCCCCATAACCCGCATAACAGCCCACTTCAACAGCCACTGTGGGGCTGACTAACCGGGTGAGCATCTCCAGAAGCACACCTTGATATGGTGAGGTGGACATGCCAGGGTTGGCTGTGTGTAGGGCTACGCTGCGGTAGATGTCGTTCAGTGGCCGTCCTGGCACGCTAGTGTGTTCGGCGCAATAGTCCTCTATTGTATTGGTAAGTTGTGCCATCGTCTTATCGTCCTCTCGCTTTCTTGTATGTCTCGTTCTACCCTTTATTTGTCATTGTTTGGCAGTGCGCGACGGAGTCTATCTGCATCACCTTAGATATGTCTACACCCATAGGCTGTTTGTGTAGCCTTCTCTAGACTCAGTGGGGTGGTATCCATCGGGTAAGATTTCATTTCTCTCCCTATTTTTCCAATCTACATTCACCGTAACGCCTCAGCTTGTCATTGCTGTTCCATCCATTCACATTTACCACGGCCACGTTCTTTACAATCGACTGAACCCAAGTTGGGATAGGCTTCCCCTTTGGCAATTGTCCTTGCAGGATATCTTGTAATCTAGGACACAGTGCAGAATCTAAGTCTCCAACCACGCATACATAATTAACTGGTTTGTACAATTTATCTTCTGCATAGAGATATAAGAAAGTGTCACAATATTTTTTTCGTAAGCTAGCGGCTATTCGTTTGAGAACTGCATTGGTGCGTTTTTTGTCGTCATTGGCAAGTGGACATAGTGAGTCAATCAGTCTTTGTTCTCTCCATAAAGGACATTTGAATTTCATCCCTTCATGAGAATATTTTTTAAGTTCTAGGAACAAGTACTCGTTGGGGAGTTCTGCGATGATATCAACTGGAGCCATCACATTCCTTATTCCATTATGCTCAGGACTGTCAAAAACATAGGCATCACATGCATCCTCTGCAAAGTCAAAAACATAGCCGTCAGTCGCAAGCCTCTGTTCCGCCATTTTCTAATTCTCCCAATCTTCTTCTATAGAACGGGTTAACAACGAATCGAACGTATCATGGATGGTGTTGTGATTTATCTCTCTTAGCGTATCTGCAGTTTGGCAATTGATCTTTTTACTTTCTGTATAGAATGCGTGATAAGAAATGCTGTCATGGTTAGAATCCATACTTAGCTCCAACTCCTTCAGCATCACGTAATCGTGTGTCGCTATGAATATCTGTGTTCCCAAACGTTGCAATTCCCGAAGGATTTCCACCACTCCTTTTGCTAGTTTTGGGTTCAGATTTGCTTCCGGTTCATCCCAAAACAGAATGCTACTAGACGAGATGCTTTCATTCTGTATCAACGAATAAAGCAAGCCTAATTTGCGATAACCTTCGGCCAAAAGAGTAAACTCTAATTTTCCTTTCCCTTGGTTATCTCTAAGATAAAATTTTTCTTCTTCCTTCACCACTTGTCCTCCAATAACGCTTTGTATCTTGTCGAGGAGAAGCGATTTTTCCTTCGATGGATGTCCCCTTGTTGGGGGCATCAGAGCCAATGAAACAATGTCCGAATATACTGACTCGAAGTACAGTTCGCGCTTTTCATAGAGGGATTTGAATCCAGGACTGTTGGCAAGCATATCCTTGACGGGAATGTACACGATATCATATCGCCTATCCCGACTCCAAACACGGCTATTTATGGTTTGTGATTTTCCTAGTGATGTCAGTTCATAGCGCAAGTATCGGTCTATGTCGCCATTGCCGTCATTTCGCCATACTTCAAATTTGCCTTTGCCACGACCTACAGACCGTTCAACAAGACGGCCGAGCGAGTCCGGTAGAAAAATTCCTTGAAGCATTTGGTCCATCGTCTTTTCGAATTTACTGTCTGCCAATTGCATCGCACTATACAGGAGTTTCATTAAATGAGTTTTTCCTGTTCCGTTAGCTCCTATGAGCACATTGATGCCTTTCGAAAAGTGGATGTCCATTTCATCGAATGCTGTAAATTTCTCTATTTTGATTTCTTTCAGCATAATTATAAAATTTGTGCTTTCGTGGTTGTGCCATGGTCGGCGGACTCACATCGCTCGTGATAATGTCTAAAGGCCGCGGAGAATCTCTTCGAGCTGTACCTCGTCGTGAACTAGCACCTCGCGAGCCTTGGAGCCGTTGTACGGACCCACTATACCAGCCGCCTCTAGCTGGTCGATGATACGCCCAGCACGGTTATAGCCTAGTTGCAACTTGCGTTGAAGCAGCGATGTAGACCCAAATTGGCTTGCCACCACTAGCCGGGCAGCATCGTTGAAGAACTCGTCCTTCTGTTTCGGATCGAAATCTTTATTGGGTTCCTCGTTCTCATCCAGATACTCGGGCAACAGAAAACCGCTGGGGTATCCGCGCTGCGAACCAATAAACTCGGCAAGCTGCTCTATCTCAGCAGTCTCTATTAGGGCACACTGGATGCGCACCAAGTCCGAACCCGAAAGCGATATAAGCATGTCACCGCGGCCTATCAGTCGCTGTGCTCCGCTACAGTCGAGTATAGTGCGCGAGTCGATACCGCTGGTTACCTTGTAGGCTATGCGGGCAGGAAAGTTGGCTTTGATGGTGCCGGTGATAATGTTTGTGGTAGGGCGTTGTGTGGCTATTATCAGGTGTATGCCTACCGCTCGGGCTAGCTGGGCCAAACGGCAGATAGGCATCTCCACCTCTTTGCCCGCCGTCATAATAAGGTCGGCAAATTCATCTATAACCAACACTATGTATGGCAGATAACGATGTCCGTTCTCGGGGTTGAGATGCCGGTGGACGAACTTGTCGTTGTATTCCGTTATCTTGCGCACCCCTGCCTGCCGAAGCAATTCGTAGCGCTGGTCCATCTCTATGCACAGCGAGTTGAGCGTACGCACAACCTTCTTAACATCGGTAATGATGGCCTCCTCGCTGTCAGGTAATTTGGCTAGGTAGTGGCGCTCAATCTTGTTGTACAGCGACAACTCCACTTTCTTCGGGTCTACCATCACAAACTTCAGCTCCGACGGATGCTTCTTATAAAGCAACGAGGCTATTACAGCGTTCAGCCCCACCGATTTGCCCGTGCCAGTGGCTCCCGCCATCAGCAGGTGCGGCATCTTGGCAAGGTCGGTCACAAAAGGCTCGTTGCTGATGGTTTTGCCAAAGGCTATAGGCAACTCCATCTTGGTGTTGTTCACAAAGGCATCGCACTCCAGCATGCTCTTCATCGAAACAATCTGCGGCTTGGCATTGGGCACTTCTATCCCCACTGTGCCACGCCCCGGTATCGGAGCTATAATGCGAATACCCAAGGCCGAAAGGCTTAGGGCTATGTCGTCCTCCAAACTTTTGATTTTCGAGATGCGCACCCCAGGGGCAGGCTTGATTTCGTATAGCGTTACCGTTGGCCCAGGTGAGGCGGTGATTTGCACAATCTCAATACCGTAGTTGCGCAAAGTATCCACAATGCGGTCCTTGTTCTCCACCAACTCGTCTTTCGTCACCTTCGCATTCTTTACCTCATAGTCAGTAAGCAGGTCGGTGGAGGGCATCTGGTATTGTTTGAGGTCGAGGTGCGGGTCATATAGTTGGTCGATGCCATAGTGCGTTCCCTCTTGTGGGGTGGCAGAGCCAACCGGAGCGCTCGGTTCTTCCTTTCCCGACTGGCCCTCGTCGAGTTCCATGTGCGTCTGGTCAATGGTAAAGTCAACCTCCTTCTGTGGCTCTGCCTTGTCCTCCTCACGCTCACCTTCCTGTGCCGTTTGCCTTCCGCGCGCAAATTCATCGTCAATTTCAAAGGTTACTTTTCCCGATTCTTCCTTTTCCTCCGTGTCTTTTACCTCTGTTTTTTTCTTTTCTTTAGCCTGTTTTGCTGCCGGTGCCGTGGCGGTGGGTTCATCCTCTTCTTCCTCGACTTCCTGTTTCCGTCTAATATCGGCAAGCCTCTCTTTTAGGTGAAGCTTGGGCAAAACAAATTTGGGCATTCGTAGCCTTACCCCGTGTACCATCACCAATACCACCACCGATGCAAATGCCAGTAGCACCGCCTCGCCCCAACGGATGAGCGTGTAAAGTCCTTCCGAAACAAATTTTCCCGTAACGCCTACGTAGTTGCCAAAGACTTCGCTCTTGAAAAATCTGCCGTTGATGTACCCCAGCACTGTCGAGGTCCAGAGCATCCAGAATATGCTCGCCCAAAATGTTTTGCGCCACGGAAAGGGGTTGATCTTCCACAGGCGCAGTCCGTAAAGTAGCAACAAAAACGCCAAACCTAGTGAGGCAACCCCAAAAGTGCTCTGCACCATAACATTGGCAAGTAAGTATCCCACGCGTCCCATCCAATTGCTTTGGCTCGGCCACGATACAAAAAAGGATATGATGGCAACCCCCGCAAACAGCGCCAACATCACATAGCACGCTCCGCGCAATTTGCGTCCACGGCTACTCTTCCAAAATTCGGCAAATTTGCTTGTCGGGCGCACTTTCTTTTTCTTTTTCGGTGTATTTGTCTTTGCCATTGGTCGTTTGCTTGTTCTACATCATTGCTGTTCAGCCTCCTTCGGCCGTTGTTTCCCACAAAAGGCATCTATGCCAAATGTTCAAAAAAGATGCTACAGTAGCCCCCCTTAGAGGCGCCGTAGCATCTTCCGTTACAGCTTGGTGACGCCTGCTGCCACTATTCTTCCAGCAGCGAGACAGCGTCTTGGAATTCCTGCATAATCTTGTTGAACTCGTCCATCTCAACGTCCTTGAAGCCTGCCGGCAACAGCATCTCGGCCTCTTTTACCTTGCCCTTGACAATTTCAATGCAAGTGTAGGTAATGGCGCGCCCTTCGTCCCCCTGCTGGGTGAAAATCAGGGGAAAGCCCTTAGTATTGCCAAAAAGCAAGCAGTATTCCGGACCTATCTCGTTTGTGTACCAACACTCCACCGGATTGTCGTTGCCGTTCTCGTCGTAGCGGTGCATAATCATCCGCTTGGCGGTAAAGCCAAAAATATCCCGTGTGCCGTCCACGTTCTCGTAGTAGAAGTGCCCCGGCTCTTTGTCCTCTAGATAGAGGCTGTCCAATTCCTTCTTGGTGCTCTCTCCGCGCACAAGCAACTTACCGTCGCCGTCATAGCTCTCCAGCTCTATGCCGTTGGCGGCAAGGTAGCCGATGGACTGACTTAGGTCGATAGCCTGCGCCACCTTTAGCCCTATCTGCTGGCTTTGACCTAGCATAAGCTTGTTGTCGTACACCTTTACCTCCACTGTACTCTGCTCTTCAGGTATCTGCACATCCACCGTGCCGGTGCTGCTGAGCTTGTACTTGACAATTCCGCGGAAGCTGTTCTGCGCATTCACCGCTCCCATAGTAAGCACCATCACAAGTGCTACAACCAATAGTTTTTTCATCTTTTTTATTGTTGTTGTTTTAACCTTGCCACCATAACGCAAAAACATGCGTTATAGTATCCTTTCGCATAAAAAATCTCTTCCTTTTCTCGCGCCTCCCTTACCATCCCTTAGGTAACAAAACGTTGGGCATCGGGTGCGCCTCCTCGAACAGCGGGGCTATCTCGCTGTCGTCAAATCCGGCTATCCCGCAGCCTATCCGCGTCACCAGAAAAGTAAGTTCGGGATGCTGCCGTGCAAACTGCAAGAATTCGTCCACATAGGGCTTAATGGTCTCCACCCCGCCCTGCATGGTAGGAATGGCATAGCTTTGCCCCTGCAAACCTACTCCTTGACCCATTTTGGCACCAAAGCGATTCAGCGCCGCGCGGGCTGCTCCCCCTCCGTGCATGCCAGCTAGATTGCTTCCAAAAACAAATATCTCTCCCTCTTCAAGGTGGGTGATAGATCTAGGTGTGTTCTTTTTTTCCATATGTTCTGTTGTTTTTTAAGTCAGGATGAAGCGAGTTGTTCATGCGGGTGCCCCGCAACCCCAAAACTTTCCCATTATCATAGCTATAGATGTAAAAAAATGTCTTTTGCCGAAAATGGTCTTTCCCCATCGGCCGTTAGTTGTTGATAAAGGTGCGCTGACCCCAATTCTCACCTAGGGTGCCACCTATTATCATGCTAGGCTCTTGCAGCTTGCCTTGCAACGACGACTCGTAGGCCTGATTTTTGGTCACGTTGTTGAATAGCTCCTGAAAGGTAACCTCGCCGCGGGTGTACTTGAGCTCCTTTAATATATAGTACGTAAAGAAGCCGTGGTGCTGGTCCACAAAACTGTAGGCAGTCTTGTCGCCATCGGCAGCCATAAAGATGACAATGTCGTCGCGCACGCGTGGAGCCCGATAGCGCTTGGTTTCCCTCTCCATGCCAAAGAACTCTTTGCCGTTGCGTTGGATTCCATTGCAACTGGCATCGATAATAAAGGTGTAGCTTAGTGCAGCGGTCTTCTTGAACCAGCCGCACAGCGTGTCAATCGAGATGCATTGGCTCAGCACCTTCTCCGCATCTTTGCTCCCTAGCACTATGCCTTCCGGCAACGTGCCGTCCTTGCTGCGGAATGCGCGTATCTTGCTCACGTCCACTCCGCTCGGCATCAAGTAGGGCTGGTACTTGGCGTTGCTTGTGCCATGCCCCGCATAGTAGATGATGATGTGCACGTCGCCGTCCTGTGCCTTGATGATGTCTTTAAGCCAATGGATGCCTTCGTTGTATATCATCTGCCGCCCTGCGTTGTGCAGCACCTTTACATGCCGCGAGGGTATGCCGAGGGTGTGTACAAAATACTGGTGAAGCACATCACCATCGTTGCTGGCAAAGTCGCAGTTGGGTAGTGGCGCGGTGTATTCCTCGTCCGCCACAATCAGGGCGTAGGTCTTGCTGTTGCTGTTCTCCTCTATTGAGGGTATGTTGAAGTCCACGTAGGCGTCGTTCATCAGCGCCGCTTCCATCTCTTTGGCCGCTTGGTCAAAGGCACCGTGCACCACAATCTGCAACTGACTGCGGCGGTAGTGCGGCCCAGTCATGTCAAAGCACCGCGTGATGTAGCGGTACTGGTTGTCGGTGTCCTTTAGTTTGCGCACATTGTTCGACAGATAGTCCTGTACGCTACGGGCGCGAATATAGGCTAGCTGCGCGTTGGTGGTAATCCCTTCCTTGGTGTCGACACTGATGCGCACATTCTCGTCGTTGAAAACTGCCGGCATATACCTGAACTCACCGTACTCGCCCTTGTAGTCGATGTGCGCTATCTCTGCTGCATCGGTGGTGGAGGTGATGGTAATGGTGGTTTTCTTGCCAGGGGCGAATATGTCGCCTAGCTCTTCGTCTATCATGCGCTCGGTCAGGCTGCAGATGGCGCGGCAGGAGTTCGATGTGTTCCACTGGTAGGCTGCCGAGGGGTAGTCGTCCTCCGTGCCTTCAAAATGGTGGCAGGTGTAGGCTATGTTGTAGATGTAGTTAATCTCCTTCGCTCCGTCCTCTGTGGTGTCCTCCTGCACGTCGGTGGTGATGCGCACAAAGGTCTCATCGTAGAGCTTTTCGGCATTGGGCTGGTTGATGAGTATCTGCTGCACCTTTTTGTTCATCATCTTTTCGCGTTGTTGGGTGGTCTGCCGCAACCGCTTTAGGATGAATGTGTGAATATCGTCGTTGTATTGGTGTTCGTTTTGTGGCGAGTCCGAAACTGTCTGTGCCTCAACGCCTAGCGGCACAAAGGCTATCATTGCCAACAGCCACAACAGGGCCATGCGGTGTGGGAAATTAATATATTTCATTGCGCGATGAATATTGCATTTCAAGTTGCAAAATTACGCTTTTTTGTCGGATTGGATTCCCTCTGGCGTAAAAAATAATCAACCTCACAAAGTTAATAAATCCCCACCATCCCTTTTGCCAACGTTCCCTCTCTCATAGCCAACAACTCCTCCCTCTTTCCTCTGCCACCTCTGTCACATAGTCTTTAGGCTTCCTTTTTGCATGCATTCCTTATAATACTCCCGGAATTTTAGACAACCGCATAGGTTGCAGAAAGAAAAATTT
>CAZAAK010000053.1:0-17476 GCA_964483145.1 uncultured Bacteroidaceae bacterium | reverse complement strand
TAACAATGAGTATAACTGAATATTAACCCTGTCTAAAAATGGGGAGTACTATAGATAATTATATGGCGAAAATCGCAACTATGAAAAAAACTGAATTTGGATTGATAATTGAGGACACGGAGGGAAATATTTTTTGATGACGGAAAGAAAAAAGATTAACGGAAATGGAAGTAAACTTTAAAGGGTCTTCTTGTCCAAGATCGCTATGAGCCATATGGATGATGCATACGTTTGTGTATACAAAATCAAGGAATTGTAGGTGAAGAACATTTTGCCGGCAGAATGATATAAAGGTTGCTTGCTATGTAGGAGACATTTTGTATTTTCGCACCGCCAAGGAGACAAATCAGTTAATCAATCCCGAAGCAAGCGATGAATGGTAAATTACGGATCTACCTAAAAATGGAAAAATGAATACTTTATTTATTGGTGTTGTCGTGTTGCTGATAGTGTTGGCAATATTTGATTTAGCAGTGGGAGTAAGCAACGATGCGGTGAATTTTTTGAATTCTGCTATTGGAGCTAGAGTGGCAAAATACAAAACAATATTGTTTGTGGCGACGATAGGTATTTTTGTCGGAGCTGCCATGAGTAACGGCATGATGGATGTGGTTCGTCACGGGATTATGACACCAACTTATTTCTCCTTCTATGAAGTGATGTGTGTCTTTTTGGCAGTGATGGTGACGGATATCATTTTATTGGATATTTTCAACACGTTAGGTATGCCTACCTCAACTACTGTAAGTTTGGTATTTGAGTTGTTGGGCGGTGCATTTGCCATAGCGCTGATAAAAATTGTTGGTGGTGCGACCAATGTAGCTGGTGATGCCCTCACATTAGGCGACTTACTGAACACAGAGAAGGCGCTGAGTGTGATATTCGGAATCTTCTTAAGTGTGGCAATAGCCCTTGTACTAGGCATAGTGGTGCAGTGGATTGCTCGCATGGTATTCACTTTTACCTACCGGGTAAATGGCAAAACCACTGATGTAAATGGCAATATGGGGAGTTTGGTGGGCTCATCGCTGAAGATTGGTATTTTTGGTGGCATAGCGCTGACTAGCATCGTTTGGTTTCTGCTGATCAATGGATTGAAGGAGTCAACTATTATGACACCGGAGTTAAAAGCAGTGGTAGATCAAAATACATGGTTGATATTAGGCGGCGGTTTGATAATCTTTTCTGTGGTGATGACAGTGCTGAGTGCCTTTAAAGTACCAGTATTGAAATTTGTAGTGCTCTTTGGTACGTTTGCCCTTGCTATGGCCTTTGCAGGCAATGACTTGGTGAACTTTGTAGGTGTACCGCTAACAGCACTAGACTCATATAATGACTTCATTTCCAATGGTGAAGGAAACGCTAAGGGATATATGATGACTTCGCTCATGGAGTCGGCGCATACACCCGCTATTTACTTGGTATTTGCTGGAATTGTGATGGTGTTGTCATTGGTGTTCTCCAAGAAAGCGCAGAATGTGGTGAAAACATCAGTGGATCTTTCTCGGCAGGATGAGGGTGATGAAATGTTCGGGTCAAGTGCTGTGGCTCGGGTATTGGTACGTACTACACAGAAGACTGCCTCCTCTATAGCGGGAATGATCCCTAAAAGGGTAGGCAAGTGGATAGACTCGCGCTTCAACTCTTCTTCAGCGGTACTGCCGGAAGGAGCCGCTTTCGACTACATCAGAGCCGCCGTGAATTTGGTAGTGGCAGGACTGTTGGTAGCTATTGGAACTAGTATGAAGTTACCCTTATCAACTACTTATGTTACCTTTATGGTAGCTATGGGATCGAGTTTGGCAGACCGTGCATGGAGTCGTGAGAGTGCAGTGTTCCGCATAACTGGTGTACTGAGTGTCATCGGTGGTTGGTTCATTACAGCGGGTGCGGCATTCATATTGTGCTATTTTGTTGCCACAGGTATTTTCTTTGGGTCTTTTGTTGGTATGGTGGTTGCTATTGTGCTAGCTGTGGTGGTGTTGATTCGAAATCGATCAAAATACAAAGAAAGCCAAGAAGTAGATGAGGCAGATAAACTTTTCAAACAACTGAATCGCTCGCAGGATACGACGGAGCGGTGGGATTTGTTGAAAAAGCATGTAAATTATTGTACATTGGAACAGTTGAAATTTGCTAGCAACTGTTTTGAGAAAGTGACGGAGGCTTTCCTACATGAAGACTATAGTCCATTACGGCAAGCGGAGCATGAGATAGAGACTGCCCGTAAACAGTTAAAACGGCAACGGCGGCGGGAGATTATAGGGTTGCGGAAGATTGAGCTAGTGGTGGCTATGGAAAAAAATACTTGGTACTTCCTTTCCAATAGTTCGGTGGAGCAATTGCTCTACTGTTTGAAGCGCATTAACGATCCTTGCTGTGAGCATGTAGGTAACAATTTCTCGCCGGTAGCAAATATTTTTTCGACTGCTTTTAAGGAAATTAGAGAGCAAATACAAGACATTTTTCTCCAAACAGAAGATATATTGACGACTCCGGAAATTGATGAGGTCAAAGCCAAGGAGGTGCGCGAAGCAACCAAACGAATTCAACAAAAATTGGCTGACTACCGCAAACAGGTAATTGATTCAATGCAGAAGAAATCGGTGAATATAGAATCCACCATCGTCTATCTGAACATCATACAAGAGTCGGAACAAATATTGAGTTGTTTGCGGCACATAGTAAGAGGTTGTACTAAGTTTTTTGGTTGATTGCCGTCTTTTGCAACATTGCATGTAGGACTAAAATTGTGAATATCATTATATGAAATACGGCAAAACATGAACTCAAAGAAAATATTGGTAGTTGATGATGAAGAGACTCTTTGTGAGGTGTTGAAGTTGAATCTGCAAAATGAGGGTTACGAAGTGGATATCGCAACTAGTGCCGAACAAGCGCTAACCTACGATGTGAGGAGCTATTCGCTTATTCTGTTGGATATTATGATGGGAGAAATCAGTGGCATACAAATGGCAAAGATCTTGAAATCTGAACCAGCAACGGCATCAATACCTATTATCTTCTGTACAGCGCGTGATACGGAAGACGACATGGTGCGTGGTCTGGATTTGGGTGCAGATGATTACATCATGAAACCCTATACAGTGCGCAATGTGATTGCCCGAGTGAAGAGTGTGTTGCGACGTACTGCACGGCAGCAAGATATTGTGGAGTCAGGGGACGAAAATTTGCTGCAGGTGGAGGGGCTGTACTTGAATATGAATCTGAAAGAATGTTCTGTGGATGGCCAGCAAGTTAAGTTGACCAAGACAGAGTATGAGTTGTTGGCTTTCCTGATGGCCAACCGTGGGAAAATTTATTCGCGAGATGAGATTGTACATCGCGTGTGGGGAAATGTGATTGTATTGGAACGTACTATTGATGTGAATATCACTAGGCTACGATCAAAGATTGGGCGCTATGGGCGCTATATCGTCACCCGATTGGGATTTGGGTATGGATTCAGCGGATAAGAGGCATTGGCGCTTCCTCACTTGTAGTACACATACATGGGCCAAGATGCTGGAACGTACGGACGGTGTGATTTAGGTGAGACGTTTTTTCAGGAGGAATAACTATGGTTTTCAGGCTCAAACTATCATATCACAAACGGCTTTTTCTGTTGCTGATGGTTTATTCGTGGACTATGATAGCCTGCTTTGGTATATTTCAATATTGTCGGGAAAAACAGTGTAAGTCGGACGTACTGAATGCGCAGTTGCAAATTTATAACAAGCATTTATTGAAAGCTTTGGAAAGCAATCCTGATTACCAGTCTTGTATAGAAAGTCACGATTTGCCTTTTGATGGACAGCGTATAACGCTAATCAATTTTGAGGGAGATGTATTCTTTGATAATACGTTGCGGCCCGAGTTGCTTGATAACCACCTCTATCGTCCAGAGATATCTGCGGCCATGAAAAAAGGGTCGGGGTATAACATCAGTCGACATTCTGCTAGTGACGGCCATCTTTATTTTTATTCTGCTACTAAAGGTCATCGGATGATACTGCGGTCGGCTGTACCGTACACTGCTTCGCTACAAGAGCTACTGAAGGCCGATTGGGCATTTCTTTGGGCCATTGTTCTTTTTAGTGTCGTGATGAGTCTATTCGCCTATTTTGCCACACGGCGGATAGGTAAGACTATAGAACGATTGAATCTGTTTGCTGCTAAGGCAGAGCGGGGGGAGACGTTTGATGAGAACGAACCTTTCCCCAATGATGAATTGGGTTCCATCTCAGACCATATCATTAAACTCTATACTCATAAACGGCAGTTGACAAATAATATCAATCACGAGTTGAAAACGCCTGTGGCTTCGATACAAGTCTGTTTGGAAACGCTACTGTCTGGTATAGAATTGAGTGAGGAAAAGAGGCAGGAACTGTTGGGCCGTTGTTATGCTAATGCCGATAGGTTACGAAGGCTATTGGCGGATGTATCTCTGATTACTCGCATGGAGGACGGAAGTAAACGGATAGATCGTGATGAAGTGGTAGTGAACGATATTTTGGCGGAAATTATAGATGAATTGGAATCGTTGTCGGGTGAACAACATATGACTATGCAACTGGATATCAAGGAGAAAGTAGTGGTGTGTGGTAGCCATTCGTTGTTGAGTTCCATTTTTCGCAATCTTACAGAGAATGCATTGGCCTATTCGGGTGGAGGAAATATTTTTGTGTCGTTGGTATCGCATGAGAAAGGATTCTATTACCTGAGATTTGAGGATGATGGCTGTGGAGTTGATGAAGATAAATTGCCAAGATTGTTTGAACGTTTTTACCGTGTGGACAAGGGTCGGTCGCGTAGTAAGGGTGGCACCGGTTTAGGACTTTCTATTGTTAAGCATGCGGTGCTGTTCCATGGAGGAAATATCAGTGTGTGCAATCGTCCAGGAGGCGGACTGCGGTTTGATTTTACTTTGCCTGACATGGTGAAGAAATGAATAGAGTTGGTATTTCCGGTCAATCCACAAAGATTGTTAGTCAACACATGATGCTGAAAATGGAACATTGGCATGGATAAATTGGGTTGTACACTTGCATTCTTCACCATGTGTTACAATCTCAGTATCAGTATTATGGCATTGTTGTGTTCTTGCTTGTATTTAGTCATGGTACAGAAATATTCTGTAGAATCCGATAATGTTTGTATTTTTGCATTGTTAAAGGTGCGCATATTTTCAACTCAGACATTGTTAAATGGGTTGTGTGCCTGTCTGAAATCGGAGAGTAGAACAAAAATCAAACAATGAAAAAAGCGCTTATTACTGGAGTGACAGGGCAAGACGGCTCTTTCTTGGCTGAGTTTCTGATTGGAAAAGGGTATGATGTTCATGGTATCATTAGAAGGTCGTCAGTGGATTATCGTCAGCGGATAGCTCATCTAGAAGGTAATCCGCAGTTCCATTTGCATTATGGTGATCTTGCCGATTCGATATCATTGGTAAAGGTGATATCAATGGTAGAGCCTGATGAAATTTACAATCTTGCGGCTCAGAGCCATGTGCAGGTATCGTTCGATTCACCGGAATACACTGCCAATGTGGATGCTACTGGGGTGTTGCGTGTACTTGAGGCAGTGCGCGCATGTGGTTTGGAAAAGGTTTGCCGCATTTATCAAGCCTCAACATCCGAACTTTATGGTAAGGTGGAGGAAGTGCCGCAGAATGAAAATACACCCTTTCACCCTTATTCTCCGTATGCAGTGGCCAAACTTTATGGTTATTGGATTGTTAAAGAGTATCGTGATGCCTATAAAATGTTTTGTTGCTCGGGAATCCTTTTCAATCACGAATCGGAGCGCCGAGGGGAAACTTTTGTAACCCGTAAGATTACTTTGGCGGTTGCGCGTATCTCCCAAGGATTGCAAGACTGTTTGTATTTGGGCAATTTGGACAGCCTCCGCGATTGGGGCTATGCAAAAGATTTCGTGGAGTGTATGTGGCTTATTCTTCAACAGGATAAGCCTGAGGATTTCGTGATTGCAACAGGTGTGCAACATTCTGTGCGTGAGTTTGCCGACCTAGCATTTCAGTATGCGGGGATGAAGCTAAGGTTTGAGGGAGTAGGAATTGAAGAGAGAGGGGTTTGTATAAAAGGTCCCCAAAATCTTGTGGGTAAGACATTGTTGAAAGTGAGTAAGGACTTCTACCGTCCAACAGATGTTGTGAATCTTTGGGGGGACCCGACAAAAGCTAGGGCAAAACTGAAATGGAATCCGAGCAAGACGACTTTCGAAGGTCTGGTGAAGTTAATGGTAGACCACGATGTCGCAAAAGTGGCAGCTGAAGGTGCGGCGGCAAAGGTAAGGACAAATTTAGCGGAGTATTTGGAGAAGGGCATCGTGAAGTGATGCTCCGTAGCTGTTTTTTTAAGAAAAATGGCATGAGATGTCTGTAACCTACTGACTATTGTCTTCTGCGTAACAAAATTATTGAACTGAAATTATGGAATATAATAGCAAAATATATGTGGCGGGTCACCGTGGTATGGTTGGGTCGGCAATTATGCGTGAACTAGAACGGCAAGGTTATTGGAATATCGTCACTAGGACTCATGAGGAGTTAGACTTGATTCGGCAGGAGGATGTAGAGACTTTTTTTGCTCAAGAGAGGCCAGAGTATGTTTTTTTGGCGGCAGCCAAGGTAGGTGGTATTGTTGCTAATCAAAGCGCTTTGGCTGATTTTATGTATGATAATATAATTTTGGAAATGAATGTCATACATTCGGCGTGGAGGAACGGCGTGAAGAAATTGGAGTTTTTAGGTAGCAGTTGTATCTATCCGCGGATGTCACCACAGCCAATGACAGAATCGTGTTTGTTGACAGGGGAACTGGAAAAGACGAATGAGGCGTATGCTTTGGCAAAAATTAGTGGCCTTAAGTACTGTGAATTCTTAAACCGTCAGTTTGGAACTGATTATATTAGCGTGATGCCGACTAACCTGTACGGACCTAATGATAATTATCACCCAGAACACAGTCATGTATTGCCTGCATTAATCCGGCGTTTTCACGAGGCGAAGGTGCACGGGAATAGTGAGGTGGTATGTTGGGGCGATGGGTCTCCGGTGCGTGAGTTTCTATACGTGGACGATTTGGCCAACTTGTGTGTGTTTTTGATGAATAACTATTCAGGTAACGAGACCGTCAATGCAGGCACTGGGAAGGAATTGACCATTAAGGAATTGGCGCGGTTGGTGGCGGATGTGATTGGCTATCAGGGTGAAATCAAGTGGGATGTTACCCGGCCGAATGGAACACCGCGGAAGTTATTGGATGTAAGTAAGGCCACGAAATTGGGTTGGACTTACACAACTGAATTGGAAGAGGGTATCCGATTGGCGTACAAAGACTTTCTGAATAACCCGATACGGGCGGAAAGGTAGAAGGAGTGCAGACGAACAAAAAATAGTGCTACTTTTTTAGGTGCGTTTCACCAATGTTCTGCAAAGTTATTCAATTGTATGGTGGGGCATGCAAGGCTCCTTACAATTTTGAAGGTATTCTATGGATTCCGGACCAAGGTTAAAGAGAAGGTCAAGGACGGTGAGATTGGGTTGAAATCCAAAACGGGTGTCAAAGACTTGGCTATAGGGAGGGAGAATAACAGGATACTGTACGTGCTTGACGCAAAGGAGTGTACGAAAGTCGGTAATGGGTGATAGCCCATCATATGAGGGGAGTTGGGTAGTAGGCGCAGTTGTGGCGTAGATGTACTGGTCGGTATAACTTATTTCACAGTCGATTCTCAGTTTTTTGAGCAGATACTTGAGGATAGTGTTATTGAGGTCGATGAGTTGATTATGGGTTTGTGTAAGGATCTGTTCTAAATCATCGCGGTAATAAAGGAAATATGGAGCCGCATTATAGGCGGAAACAATGGCACGCCAATGGCGGATGTGCCACGGCTCTTGATAGCTGATGCCGATATCTTCTGTACGTGTATGGTTTCCGTATGGTCGTGTAACAGGCACTGTGAGCATTTGAAGACCATTGCCCGTGGCGATAATGGCACGGTTGCGGTAGGTCTGCTTTGGAAAAGTTTCTTTTAGCTCAATAGTGATGTCGTTGTAGCGGGATAAGCAAGCCATGTAGTGGACAGATGGCAAGTAAGCTGTTGGAAATAAAGCTGTCACAGAGTTAGTGTTTAGGTTAGGCTTTCTATTTTCCGATACTGATAGACATCAACTCATTGTCTTCGAGGTAGAAGTCGATATTTCCTTCGCTGAAAGTTATCCGCCGTTCGCCCCACTCCTCGTCATCCACATCTTGCTCAAAATATTTGTTCTCAATCATAAGTTCAACAATCTCCTTTTCTCCAAGGTTAAAGACCTCCTTACCGAAAATGGTTGTGTCCTCATCGGTAACGTCAATACAAGAGAGAGTGGGATTGTCGCCCTCAAAGAAGAGCGTGAGGCAGTCTCCGTAGCGGAGTACTGTCGTGGTTTCGTCTGTAGCGTTTTGGATAGATTCTAACTCATCGGCTTCACCTAGGATGGCAACGACATCCTCAACTGGCATGTCAAATAGGATGCTGCCATAGCCTTTTTTGATTGTTATTTCCTTGTTCATGGTAGGATATATCAGTTATGTTACTCGTAATAGGGGTGTAGAAGGTACGCTTGGAGAGGGCATTTATTGCCTTCACTGTCGATCCTTTCTTCCCGATTTTTGATTTTTTTTGAAGTGACAAAGGTACAATTTATTTATCGATTAATCAAACTATCAGAGAAAATAATTTTTTGAATCATTGTTTATGTATGATTCTCAGCTTGTTGTATGATATGTTAAAAAGAAAAATAGAAAAACTTTTTGTTGAAAGAGAAAAAAGTTGTACCTTTGCAAACTCAAATTTGAGGACGACTAAGTAGCTCAGCAGGTAGAGCACATCCCTTTTAAGGATGGGGTCCTGGGTTCGAGCCCCAGCTTAGTCACCGAGGGGACTAAGTAGCTCAGTAGGTAGAGCACATCCCTTTTAAGGATGGGGTCCTGGGTTCGAACCCCAGCTTAGTCACGAAATTGACACCGGGAGCTTATTCTTCCGGTTTTTTTGTATTATGCGTGCACTTCGAATAATACGGATTGTTCTGTTGTTGTTCTTGTTGCTGTGGGCGGTAGTTGGTCGTGCTCAACAGTCGCAGGCTCAATTGGCAGCACATTACTATGCAAATGGCGATTTTCCACAGGCTATTGAGTTGTACGAGGAAATGTACAAGGGCACTGCCAATAAACTTTACTACCAAATGCTTTTTCTCTGTTATATGAAGTTGGAGCAGTGGAAGGCTGCTGAGCGGTTGGTAGGGCATCGTATGCGACAATTCCCGAAAGAATTAGATCTCTATGTGGACATGGGACGTGTGTATGAGCAAAGAGGTGAGCACAGGAAGGCGACCAAGAGTTTCGATGCTGCTGTGGATCGAATAGGCTTTGATTCCAAACAGGTCAGCGATCTTTGTCAAGCTTTCGAGTCTGCCAATCACCCTGAATATGCTATCAAGGTTTATCTTGCTGTACGCAAGAAAATGGGCAATGACTACATCTATGTGAATGAATTGGCCACGCTCTACGAACGTTTGGGTAATTATGAAGCAATGATGCAGGAATATCTTGGCCTGTTGGACAAACAGCCAAAGATGATTAATCAAATACAGATTTCGCTGCAACGAGTACTGAGTGAGGCATCAAGCCCAAAAGTGTCAGAAGGGTTGCGTAGTGCGTTGGTACATAGAGTACAGCAACATCCTGAAAATAAGGCATATTTGGGAATGATGATATGGTTCTCACTGCAACAGAAAGATTTTCGGTTTGCAATGATACAGGCCAAAGCCATGGATGCCCGTTTCCCAGAATGGGGTGGTGAGACCTTGATGCGTGTTGCTGACATAACCCAAAGCAACAAAGCCTATGATGTGGCAGAGGAGTGCTATGGCGTGGTTGCGAAAAAAGGCAAAGAAGGTCCTTATTATTTTGACAGTAGGGTGGGGGAGCTAAATGTACAGTTTGCTCGTATAAACCGCAATTTCCCCATCGAAAACAAGCAATTGTCAACATTGATACGTAATTATGAAGTTGCTTTCGGCGAGTTGGGGAAGAATGAGCATACTGTGCCCTTGATGCGTAATTACGCTGATTTGATGGCCTATCATGCCGACAGTTTACAGAAAGCAATGGATATTTTATATGACATACTAGATTTGCCACGGATATCATCAAAGCAACGTGATGAGACAAAGTTGGCGTTAGGCGACTTGTTGCTTTTTGCCGGTGAAATATGGGATGCTTCATTGATGTACTCGCAGGTGGAAAAGTCCAATAAGGATGATGTAATTGGTTCGATGGCTAAATTTAAGAATGCCAAACTCTCATATTTCAATCACGATTTTCTGTGGGCTAAGACCCAACTCGATGTGCTACGCGTCTCCACTAGCAAGTTAATAGCCAACGATGCTATGGAACTGTCGTTGTTTATCAGTGATAACATGGAAGAAGACAGTACATTTGATATGTTGGATCGCTATGCCGATGCCGACATGTTGCTATATCGCAATCAATTGGATTCTGCATGGGCGATTTTAGATGCTATCACCAGCAGTGCTCTCTCGCATTCTTTGTTTGACGAAGTATTGCTACAGAAGGCCAAAATCCGGATGCGTCAGAAACGCTATGAAGAGGCAGATTCTTTGTTGGAACAGTTGGTGACACTTTATGCTTATGACATTCTTGCCGATGACGGTTTGCTCCTTCGGGCACAACTCAATGAAGAGGTACTAAACAATCCTGTCAGAGCCCGCGAATGCTACGAGAAAATAATCTTGGACTATCCCGCTAGCCTTTATGTCAATGAAGCACGGAAGAAATATAATGAATTAAAGATTGCTACGGGAAGAAGCACCTTATGAGTCGGCCTTAATGTTACTTATCTATAACGTTTTTGACCCTTTATTTTTAATATGGAAGTACATGCAAAAAAATATTTAGGACAGCATTTTCTCAAGGATGAAAGTATTGCACAGCAAATTGTTGCCAGTCTCACTGGATCGACTTATCATGTGCTGGAGATTGGCCCTGGCATGGGTGTGCTCACTAAGTACCTTTTTGCCAATCCGACTTTCGACTTCCATGCCATTGAGCTAGATGCCGAGTCGGTGGAGTACCTCCATGTCCACTATCCTTCGCTACATGTTATTGAGGGCGATTTCCTTAAGTTGGATTTAAAGAAATATTTTACTGAACCGTTTGCCGTGATAGGCAATTTCCCATATAATATCTCATCACAGATTCTATTTAGGGTATATGAAAATCGTAACCGAATACCTGAAGTGGTGGGCATGTTCCAAAAGGAGGTGGCTGAACGGGTGGCGGCCACACCAGGTAGTAAAACTTATGGTATCCTTAGCGTGTTACTGTCGGCTTTTTACGATATAGAGTATCTCTTCACCGTCCACGAGCATGTCTTCAATCCGCCTCCCAAGGTCAAATCGGCTGTTATCCGCCTATGCCGCAACCAAGTGTCTGACCTTGGTTGCGATGAAACTCTTTTCACCAAAGTGGTAAAAATCGGTTTTAATCAGCGTCGAAAGACCTTGCGTAATGCACTCAAACAACTCAATATGAACCTTGATGCTGTTCCTGTAGAGCTATTGGCCAAGCGGGCGGAGCAACTTTCGGTGGACGATTTTGTAGTAATAAGCAATTCGGTGAAAGGAAAATCGGATAATTGATAAATATATTGTATGTCAGTTTTTGAATACATCATCTTGGCCTTTGTTATGGCGATTCCTACCATGATTACAGTGCGTGGTTGTGCTTTAAAGAATCCTATCCGCCTGACACGTGGCTTGGCTGTCTCCTTTTTGTTGGCATTTGAGCATGCCTTGTTGTTGATTTTTGGTATTATAACGGGTAATGTACTGCAGTTCGACTTGCCAGAATATGATAATTTGATTTGTCTAGGTATGTTGTTGGTAGTGGCTGGGCGCATGTTCTTTTTTGCTTTTAGCAAAAAAGACAGGCCGTCTTACGACATTGCCAATTGGCCAACGGTAATGCTCTTGGGCATAGCAACGGGAATCAATGTGCTTTTTGTGGGCTTGGGCTTGGGCTTTAGGGTGCAAGTGAGTGACGAATTGTGGAAGGCAAGTATCCCGCTATTAGTGATAATCTTCCTCCTAACCTATCTCGGTATTATGCTTGGTCGCCGAAAGAAAAAGATACGAACCCGCCGCTGGATGCTGTTGGGCGTACTTTTGTTGTTGGTCTTTGCGGTGAGATGTATCTTGTAGTGAAAGGATATTGACTACAATACTTTCTTTTTCAAAACTCGAATGCGTTCAGCGGAAGTATGGATTTGTTCGGCAGTGAGGATGCCTCCCTGAACGAAACCAAGAATAGCGTTCACCGCGGAGGGTACCATATTCGGGTCATATCTGCTACCATTGTTGGATAGGCAGAGGAGGTCGCAGCCGGCAAGAATAGCCATTTTCAGAGCTTCCTCGAATCCGTACCGTTTGGTGATGGCACCCATAGCAAGATCATCGGTAACAACCACTCCATTGAAACCAAGCTCTTTGCGAAGCTTTTCTGTCACCACAAGAGGCGAAAGGGAAGCAGGAAGATTGTCCCCGAATCGACGGTTGATAACATGAGCCACCATTACCATGTCAATGCTATCTTCGGAGATGAGTTTGCGGTAGGGTTGAAGCTCTATTCCTTGCCATGTTTCAGTAATATCAACCAGTCCTGCATGGGTGTCTCCCGATGCGCTACCGTGCCCAGGGAAATGTTTAAGGCAAGAGATTACACCTTTTTTGTTTTGGGCGGCAATCCAAATGTGGGCGAAGTGAGAGACCTCGTTAGGATTATCGGAGAAGCTACGCCCAAGTTTGCCTATTACAGGACATTGTGGATTGACATTCACGTCCACACAAGGGGCAAAGTTGAGGTTAATTCCGGCATTGCTCAACTCGCTAGCAACGGTGTTGGCATTCTCTTCCACTGTATTGTCGCCAGCCTCTGCTGAGGCTTGTGCCGTCATTGTGGAAGGAAAGCCGTCCTTTACTTTTAAGCGTGCCACATTGCCGCCTTCTTGATCAACGCCAATCAGCAAATGGTTGTTGCCGTACTTTTGTAAGTCAGCGCAAAGCTTTTTGAGCTGTTCGGGCGACTCGATGTTTCGGTGATGGGTACCAGTGGGTGCATCATACTCAAAGAGAATGATGCTACCGACATGGTAGTCTTGGATATCACGTACAATGGTGCTTTTTTCGGTAACAGAGGTACCACGAAACCCCACCATAAGCATCTCGCCAATATCTTGTCGCAATTGTTGGGTATCATTTGCAGTGATATTGGATGCATTGGTCCTCTCAACGGATTCTGTCGTGGTTTGACCACAAGCCGAGAGGTTGGAAGTTGTAAGAATAGTGAGAAATAGAAAAAAGTGAAACTTATTGATAGTCATATTTTTGTGTTTTTCTGCTAGGACCATGCGTTGATGTACTTTGACTAGGTAAGTGTTTGGTTTCATGGATTGCAATTACAGATTTGCAAGTGGGTATGGTATGGTCAACTGCTAAATGGAACACGGTGGACGATGCTGCGGCCAAGAGTGATCTCGTCAGCGTACTCAAGGTTGTCCCCGATGGCAATGCCACGGGCAATGGTGGTTACCCTCACCCCCAATGGTTGTAGTTGCTTGTTGAGATAAAAGTTGGTTGTGTCTCCCTCCATGGTGGTGGGTAGAGCCAATATAACCTCCTCCACAGGAGCAGGAATGCTCTCTTGTATGCGTTGGAGTAGAGAGGAAATATTGAGGTCCCGGATTCCGATACCGTCAATGGGGGAAATAACACCTCCAAGCACATGGTAGAGGCCGTGGTACTGTTGAGTATTTTCAATAGCCATAACATCTTGTATGTTTTCTACAACACAGACAATGCTTTGAACCCTTTTGTGGCTAGCACAAATCGGACAGAGGTCTGAGTCGCTGATACTATGGCAGATACGGCAATAATGAATGTCTGTAGTGAGCCGATGAATGGCATCAGCCATTTTGTCAACGTTCTCTGGAGTCTCTTTGAGCAGATGTAGGGCAAAATGAAGTGCCGTCCGTTTGCCTACTCCGGGGAGCGTGGAAAGGACTTCCACAGCCTTGGTTAGCGTAGTTGAGGGCAGTTCCATGTGACAAACCTTTTATTCAAAATGCAAAAATACAAAAAAAAAATGTACTTTTGCATTTTAAAAAAAGTGTTGACAACTTTCATTTTTGCAAGATGAAATATATTACCGACTTTACTATTGTGGAGCGTGAACAGTTGGGCGACCGTTATTTCGCCCTCACGTTACATCACCCCAGTCAGTTGCCACCAGTTGCTGCTGGTCAGTTTGTCGAGGTTGAGGTGCGAAACAACAACAATGTGATGTTGCGCCGCCCCATCTCCATACATGATGTTGATTCAAAAGAAAATACCTTAACTCTACTTATCCAGATTGTCGGCAACGGTACCCGCCAACTGTCTCAACTCAAGTTGGGCGACACCTTGAACCTCATTTATCCTTTAGGTAAGGGTTTTTCTCTAAAAGGGCAACATCCATTACTAGTGGGTGGGGGTGCGGGTATTGCTCCTTTGCTTTACTTAGCAAGATGCTATAACGTCGGAGGTATCTTCCCGACCATTCTGTTGGGCGGCCGCACCAAAGAACTTATTCCAGTACGCGAAGCTTTCGAGCCTTACGGTCGGCTGTTCATCGCAACTGAAGACGGGAGCCTTGGAGAAAAAGGTATGGTGACTCAACACTCGCAATTTGGCACCTTCTACGACCAGATTTGTACTTGTGGCCCCACTCCTATGATGAAGGCTGTAGGGCGTTATGCCGTAGAGAATGGCATCCCATGTGAGGTATCGTTGGAGAATATGATGGCTTGCGGTATTGGCGCTTGTCTTTGCTGTGTCGCCGATACTGATAAGGGACACAAATGTGTTTGCAAAGAGGGCCCGGTGTTCAACGCTCTCGAACTCAAAAAATGGATGGGTTTGGAATAGCTTCACGACGTTACTAAACGGAAAGGATAAACTGCTATGGTAAAATTAGAAACAAAGATACACAATATCAGTCTCAAAAATCCCGTAATGACTGCCTCTGGTACATTCGGCTACGGTGAGGAATTTGCCGATTTTATTGACCTCTCGCGTCTGGGCGGTATCATTGTCAAGGGCACCACGGGCGATCGCCGTCAGGGCAATCCTTACCCCCGCATGGTCGAAACTCCTATGGGTATGCTCAATGCTGTTGGTTTGCAAAATGTGGGTGTGGGTACCTTCTGTCGCGAGGTTTATCCCCGCATCAAGGATATCCAAACCCGAATTTTGGTCAATGTCAGCGGGTCTTCTATTGAGGAGTATTGCAAAGTGGCTGAGCAAATCGATGAGTTGGAGAACATCCCTGGCATCGAACTCAATATTAGTTGCCCCAACGTCAAGAAAGGTGGCATGGGTTTTGGCACCAATCCCGTTATGGCCTCACAGGTGGTGGGTGCTGTCCGCAAAGTCTATCATAAAACCTTGATAGTAAAGCTAACCCCCAATGTTACTAGTGTGGTGGACATCGCCAGGGCGGTAGAACAAGCAGGCGCTGACAGTGTGTCGCTTATCAATACCCTTTTGGGCATGGCGATTGATGTGGAAAAGCAACGTCCTTTCCTAAGCACTATCACGGGTGGGCTTAGTGGCCCTTGTGTCAAACCTGTGGCCGTACGCATGGTGTGGCAAGTAGCTCATGCTGTGCATATTCCTGTGATAGGGCTAGGTGGTATCACCTCTGCTGCTGATGCTTTGGAATTCCTAATGGCAGGTGCTAAAGCCGTCGAGGTGGGTACTGCCAACTTTATTGACCCCACCGTCACTGTGAAGATAGTGGAAGGCTTGGAGGACTACTGTCGCCGACATAAGGTTGAGGACATCAATGATATTATTGGTATTGTATGATTCTTCTTGTCGACAGCGGAAGTACCAAGACGCGCTGGGTTAGCCTTGTCGACGGCAGGGAGAACGAGTTGGTTACCGAAGGGCTCAATCCCCGCCTTACTAATGACAATGCTTTTTGCCGTATTTTTGTCAAAGTAATGGAGTGGGGGGTTAGTGGAGATGCAGTGGAGAAGGTCTGGTTTTATGGTGCTGGTTGTGGTACTCGTGAGGCACAGACCCGCATGGTACGCACGTTGGCTAACTCTCTAGGTATTAGGCCCGAAAGGGTGTGTGTGGCCGGAGATCTTTTGGGCGCTTGTCGCGCCACTTGCGGCACATCCGCCGGATGGGTTGGAATTTTGGGTACGGGAAGCAATCTCTGTTTTTATGATGGTATCGGAATCGCTCGCCAAAGGGTATCCACCGGCTTTCTTTTGGGGGACGAGGGCTCGGGTAATCATATAGGTCGCCGACTCCTCAAGGACTATTTGGAGGAACGGATGCCCAATAACATAAGTACCATGTTCCATGACGCTTACAATATGTCCGCAGACCAATTTATTAACCGAATATATTGTCAGCCAAATCCTAATCGTTTTCTTGCTTCATTGGCCACTTTTGCCGACCAACATCAGCGGGAGCCTTATATTGCTGCGGTGCTGGAGGAATGTTTTGGCAGTTTCTTCGACCGATTGGATGAATTTGGTGGTACGCAGTCGCACCCTCTTCATCTAGTAGGGGGAATTACCCAGTCTTTTTCTAGGACGCTAGAGCAGATGGCAGCCCTTAGAGGCATCACCTTAGGCGTGATGGTAGGAGACCCAATGCCAGGTCTTATTGATTACCACAAAAATAACAACCCATGCGAAAAGTTATGTAAGTGAAGATTTGTCTAAGATTTGTCTCACTTCCGTCCATGCCGTGGTGGTGAACCAGACCTTATTTTGTGCTCAAGTGAAGGTGGATAAGGGGTGGGGTAGGAGTGGGGCATGGGTAACTTCGTCTTTTTGTTTACATTTTGTTTAGGTTTCTTTTACTCTTTGTTTACCTAACCTAAACAAAAGGTAAATAAAAGGTAAAAGAAACCTAAACAAAATGTAAACAAAAAGACGAACCTTCTACGACTCTTCGACCCAATTGCGGCTAGGCTATGACCCGACTACGGAGGATATTCCCTGGCCCGTATCCAGAGCGTATGCAACATTCCAAGCTGAGTTCGAAATACCGCGCACGGGACTTTTTTGCACGGGATGATGTTAGGTATCTTGAGGAATGTGATAGATTTTGTGCGAGCCTAAAACTGCTAGATAGATGCAGTGTTGCCTTTGTAGAGTTTTCCTTGTAGGCAAGTCAAGTTCGAGTGGGCAAATCAAGTTCGAAAAACATCTGTCCGAAGAAAAGTTTTTTGAAGTTGGGATACTTTAATTGCCTTTTTTGCGTTCTTACTCTATAATACTCCCGGAATTTTAGACAACCGCATAGGTTGCAGAAAGAAAAATT
>CAZAAK010000052.1:0-17765 GCA_964483145.1 uncultured Bacteroidaceae bacterium | reverse complement strand
CCGCTACTATCTCCGCCATCCCCAACTCCGGTTTCCACTTCCTCTATTGGAATGACGCCGACACGCATGCTTCGCGCTCCGTTGTGGTTTCTGACAACGCTACCTTCACCGCCACCTTTGCCCAAGACACCACCTACTATACACTGACCGTGCGCCCTAACGACTCCCTCATGGGTTCCACCCTCGGTAGCGGCATCTATGCCGAAGGCGACACCGCTACTATCTCCGCCATCCCCAACTCCGGTTTCCACTTCCTCTATTGGAATGACGCCGACACGCATGCTTCGCGCTCCGTTGTGGTTTCTGACAACGCTACCTTCACCGCCACCTTTGCCCAAGACACCACCTACTATACACTGACCGTGCGCCCTAACGACTCCCTCATGGGTTCCACCCTCGGTAGCGGCATCTATGCCGAAGGCGACACCGCTACTATCTCCGCCATCCCCAACTCCGGTTTCCACTTCCTCTATTGGAATGATGCCGACACGCATGCTTCGCGCTCCGTTGTGGTTTCTGACAACGCCACCTTCACCGCCACCTTTGCCCAAGACCAAACCGAGGGCATTGATAACATCATCAATTCTATCACTATCGCCAATCTCCCTTCAAATCAGATTCTTATTGTAGGTATTGATGGTCTTGAGATCTCGGTGTATGACCTCATGGGTCGGCTCGTTACTCACATCCACTCCGCCAAATCTGCCACCTATATCTCCCTCCCACACCGTGGAGTCTACCTCGTCAAGATTGCCGGTCTCCCTGCAAAGAAAGTAATCGCCATGTAAGTGACACACAATTGATGAACAGGAAATGAGTGCAATTGATACATGCTTGTTGTATATTGGGGACTTTTGCAGCATTTGCTCCGTCAAAGCCGGCCTATAGGCGGGTAGTCCGCTTGTTGTGATGCCGAAAAATCTCTACGTACTAAAAGGTGTTGGAACGGACAAACAAAATTTGGCATCAAAAAATATTGCGGAATCGAAAATAAGTTGTATCTTTGCAAAGCGTTTCGGCAAAGAGGAAATACCACATCGCACTGATACTATGTATGATAATTGTGCGATACATTATTTTGGAGAGGTGCCGGAGTGGTCGATCGGGGCGGTCTCGAAAACCGTTGACCCTTTTTAGGGTTCCAGGGTTCGAATCCCTGCCTCTCCGCTAGTCGCAACACTGGTAAGGTGTTGCGGCTTTTGTTTTATATGTAATTTTACCAGAAAGTATATGCGATATTCGCGCTAGATGCCTGGCAATTGGAGCACTACACAACAACAAGCAGAGGAAGACATTGAACCCGAACGCTGGAATACCAGAAAGAAAAAAATTTGCAGGACGAAAAAAAAATGTATCTTTGCAAAATTATTCCAACCTTGAAGATACTGAATAAGAAACAACAAACAAGCAAAATCCAACAACCATGAAAAAGATAGTTTTGGCATTGACACTGATGGTGGCGGCATGGTGTGCTTCCGCCGACAACATCCTCTATTTTACCTACAATCAGGCTGCAAGGACTGTTGCTTACTTGAACAATCAGGACGAATTGATGATTTACTGCGGCTATGAGGACGAATTGCCGACCTACTGCCTTGTCAATGAGGTTTGGGCCGAGCAAATAAGCACCTCGTTCTATGAAATCTGGTTATATGGCTACGATGCATACACTGGTGACGAGATATATATGCCCATCGACTTGGAATGCATCTATCTGCTCACCAACAGCAACATCTACAGTGCAGCCTCCTACCTACGATTCAAGACCACGCACAGCCGCCCGACTTTCCGTTGGGTGATGCCGCCCTACAATCCCTACCAGCGCCCAGCACGCCCGGCAGAATACTACTACACCTACCACTACGACATTCATTGCCATGGCTGGCACTACAGAGACCATCCGAACATCCACTACCACCCCTACTACCACCGCCTCCCTAGTACTCCCGCACCTATACCGCCCAAGCCCTACACACCCGGCAAAGAGCGGCCAGGATACACAGAAGACGGCCAGGGTGGATATAACTACACCGGCTTGCCTTTGGTGGGCAATATCACCACCGCCAGGTCGGAGACCTCAATAAGGAACAATCCCACCGGCAAGGAGGGCAACCGCATCACCAATTCCCGTGGTGAAAACACGATAACTACCACCAACCGCACCACCGGCGCTCGTACTACCTCTGCAGCACCAGCCGCCAATTCTACGGGCCGCAGTGCCAGCACCGCCACTACCACTGGGCGCAGTAGCAACACTACAAACGCTACGTCCCGCGCCTCGGAATCCTCCAACACCAGCCGTAGCACGGGCACTTCCACTAGCACTAGTCGCAGCACGGGCACTTCCACTAGCGCCAACCGCAGCACGGGCACTTCCACTAGCACTAACCGCAGTACGGGTTCTTCCTCTAGCACTAACCGCAGCACAGGCTCTTCCTCTAGCACTAACCGCAGCACAGGCTCTTCCACTAGCACTAGCCGCAGCACAGGCTCTTCCACTAGCACTAGCCGTAGCACGGGCACTTCCACTAGCGCTAGTCGCAGCACAGGCTCTTCCTCTAGCACTAGCCGTAGCACGGGCACTTTCACTAGCGCTAGTCGTAGCACAGGCTCTTCCTCTAGCACCAACCGTAGCACAGGCTCTTCCTCTAGCACTAACCGCAGCACGGGCTCTTCCTCTAGCACCAACCGTAGCACAGGCTCTTCCACTAGCACCAACCGTAGCATAGGCTCTTCCACTAGCGCTAGTCGCAGCACGGGCACTTCCTCTAGCACCAACCGTAGCACGGGCTCTTCCACTAGCGCTAGTCGCAGCACGGGCTCTTCCTCTAGCACTAGCCGTAGCACAGGCTCTTCCTCTAGCACCAATCGCGGCACAAGTAGCACCAAAAGCAGCAGTAGCCGCAGTAGCGACAATACAGGCGTACAAAACGGCAGTTCCTCCCGCAACAGCAACAGCCGCACATCTTCGAGCAGATAGGCTGCAAAAACACCCAAGATGTCAATTAAAGCAAGCGAGTTGGTATTGGCCTCCGATGGCAGTCTCTACCATATACATCAGGTAGGAGAAACTCTGGCCGACGATATATTGTTGGTAGGAGACCCCAACAGGGTGGATATGTTTAAAGATATCTTCGAGAGTATTGAACGCGAGACACAGAACCGCGAAATCCATGTTCTAACGGGCCGATATCATGGCAAACGCTTCACCGCACTAAGCACTGGCATGGGTTGTGACAACATGGACATTGTGGTTACGGAATTGGATGCAGCCGTCAATATCGATCTGTTTACCCGCATGCCGCTAAAGGAGCATCGGACACTAAATATGGTGCGCATAGGCACTTGCGGCTCGTTGCAGGAAAAGGTAGACTGTGGAAGTCTAATAGCCTCACGCTATGCCATCGGGATGGACGGTCTGATGAATTATTACCAGCACAGCGATGAGGGCTTTGAGCATAAAATGGAAGTGGCATTTGTCAAACATATGCAGTTGGACTCAAGGTTGGCAACGCCCTATTGTGTGCGCGGCAGTAAGATGTTGCTAGACAAAATAGGTGCAGGTACACACAAGGGTATTACCGTAACAGCACCAGGGTTTTATGGTCCGCAAGGGCGCAATATACGGCTAGTACCCACCATTGTTGACTTGAATGAAAAATTGTCGTCGTTCGTTTGGAATAACACCCATGTAACCAATCTCGAGATGGAGACATCAGCCCTTTATGGTTTTGCCAATGCATTGGGGCATAATGCAATGACGATATGCCTAGTTGTTGCCAACCGAGTTGCCGGAACATTCCTAAGCGACTATCACACGCCAATGAAAGCTACAATAGGTCGAATTGTGGAAGCGCTTGTGTAGAACAGGGCTCGAACATCCTTCGCATGATAGTTTAGAAAACAGAAACATATAAAAATGGGAACATGAAAAAGATTGTTTTGACAGTAGTGGCAACGGTAATGGGGTTAGTAACTGGAGCACAAGTGCAAGCGGACTATATCCCAGAACAACTGGGCCGCGATGCACACCATATCATTCAATCCTTAGGAGCCTTTGTGGGCAACGAACGTGCCGAGAGTCAAGAATTTGACATTACCTATATGCCGGCCGGCAACGAAGTGGAGGGCAACATGATTATCAACACCGCAGATTATAGGCTGATTCTGAAATTGGACGCACGCTACGACATGTGCTATGAGCTACAAATAGACATCCGGTCGCAAGAATTCCTAGACGAATTCTACCGACTCTTCGCTACCTACAAGACTGAAAACAAAGACAGCTACCGCTTGATGTATTTTGGCAACGAGAAACTGCATGTGACCGAAACTCCCTCTCGGTCGACGAAATACCGGTCGTTCACCTTTACAATGAAACAATAACTGTACCTAGGCAAACCCTGCTAAGAACTTTGCGGAAAGTTGTAAAGATTGCGGGGCAAAGGTGCACTTCTCGTCAGCAAAGCCAATCCGCAAAAAACTGAAAAACGGGATAAGGGTAAGGGGGTAGGTTTTTGCACATGCTTGCGTAAAAATGATGTCATATCGTTTTTTTTTCGTATTTTTGCACGCTTAAATATTTCATGGTAAACGATGCAAAACATTAGAAATATAGCTATTATAGCGCATGTCGACCATGGCAAGACCACGTTGGTTGACCGAATGTTGCACCAGGCAAAACTTTTTCGCGACAATCAGGAGACCGGAGACTTGATTCTTGACAGCAACGATTTGGAACGCGAACGCGGTATTACCATTCTGTCGAAAAACGTATCGGTCCGTTACAAAGGATACAAAATCAACATCATCGATACCCCAGGGCATAGCGACTTTGGCGGCGAGGTGGAGCGTGTGCTCAATATGGCTGATGGAGTATTGTTGGTGGTGGATGCCTTTGAGGGGCCTATGCCCCAAACCCGTTTCGTACTGCAGAAAGCCATTGAATTGGGGCTGAAGCCCATTGTAGTTATCAATAAGGTGGACAAGCCCAACTGCGACCCCGAATTGACGCAAGAAGCCGTGTTCGACCTAATGTTCAACCTAGGCGCCACCAACGAACAGTTGGACTTTTCCACTGCTTATGGCTCAGCCAAACAGGGTTGGATGGGAGCAGATTGGAACACCCCTACCGAGGACATCAGCTATCTGATGGACCTCATTATCAAATATATTCCCGAACCTCAAGTACCTGAAGGTAATACACAAATGATGCTCTCGAGCTTGGATTACAGTTCCTATTTGGGACGTATTGCAGTAGGCAGACTGCATCGAGGCACCCTACAAGCAGGCCAACCCATCGTACTTGTAAAGCGCGACCAAAGCAAAATTCCAAGCAAAATCAAGGAATTATACACTTTTGAGGGTCTTGGCAAAGAACGCACCAAAAGTGTGGTGGAAGCTGGGGAAATCTGCGCTGTGTTGCTCGACTTGGACAAGAGCGTAATGTTTGAAATCGGTGACACTATCTGCAACGCCGAAAACCCTGAGCCCCTACCCCCTATCAAGGTGGACGAACCCACAATGAGCATGCTCTTTACAATCAACAACTCGCCTTTCTTTGGCAAAGAGGGTAAGTTTGTCACCAGCCGCCACTTACGCGAACGCCTGTATAAGGAATTGGAGAAGAACCTAGCCCTGCGGGTGGAGGAGACCAACTCTCCCGACTCGTTATTGGTATACGGCCGAGGCATACTGCACCTGTCTATTTTGATTGAGACTATGCGTCGCGAAGGATATGAGTTACAGGTGGGTCAGCCCAAAGTTATTATCAAGGAAATCAACGGCCAAAAATGCGAACCAATTGAGCAATTGACCATCTTGGTGCCGGAAGAATTCTCCAGCAAAGTTATTGATGTTGTTACCCGCCGCAAAGGTGAAATCGATACCATCGAAACCAAGGGAGACCGCGTACAACTAGATTTTAAGATTCCCTCACGGGGTATTATCGGCCTGCGCAACACCCTACTTACCGCTACCAACGGCGAAGCCATTATCGCCCACCGATTTTTGGACTTTGAGCCTTGGAAGGGTGACCTCGATGACCACAAGATGGGAGCCTTGATAGCCAAGGAAACTGGTGAAGCTACAGCGTATAGCATCAGTAAGTTACAAGATCGTGGTCCTTTCTTTATTGAGCCTGGTGATCAGGTGTACAGTGGTGAAGTGATTGGCGAAAGCTTGCGCCCAGGCAACGACATCGTCATCAACGTAGTCACTAGCAAAAATCTGACCAATATGCGTAGCAAGAGCGCCGACGACAAGAGCGCCACCACTCCACCAATCAAGTTCTCGTTGGAAGAGGCCATGGAGTATATCCGCGACGACGAATATTTGGAAATTACTCCTAACAGCTTGCGCATCCGTAAGATAATCCTCGATGAAACCGAACGCAAACGCGCCCGTATTGCCGCAGGTAAGGAATTGGAAGATTGACATCCTATAATCCAACCAATATTATATTGCCATGCCACGTGTTTTCGACACAAACGTACAATTAATTAAATACAACGTACTGAAAGAAGTTATCCGACATGCCTATGCCGGCACTTTGGAAGAAGCCTATCTAGACATACCCAAGGTTATCTGTCCCGGTCCTGAACCTCAGTTGCGTTGCTGCATATACAAGGAACGGGCCATCATCCAAGAGCGTATCAAAATGGCCATGGGAGGGGACAAAAATAATCCCAATCCTGTACAGGTCATCGACATTGCCTGCGATGAGTGCCCTGTGAGCGGCATGCTAGTTACACCAGCGTGCAGAGGTTGCTTGATGCATGCCTGCGCCGAGGTGTGCCCAAAAGAGGCCATCACCATTGTGAACCACAAGGCCACCATCGACAAGACCAAGTGCATCGAATGCGGAAAATGCACCAAGGCCTGCCCCTATGGAGCCATCATTGCGCAGCATCGCCCCTGCATTCAGAGTTGCAAGCCCAAGGCCATCAGCATCAACGAGCAGGGAACAGCCATGATCAACAACGACAAATGCGTCTCCTGCGGTGCCTGCATCTACAAATGCCCCTTTGGCGCCATTCAGGACAAGTCACTTATTTTGGAGATCATCAAAATACTCAAACAGTCGGAGAACAACACCAAATACAAAGTCTATGCTGTAGTGGCTCCCGCTATCGTGGGGCAGTGCCGCGACAGTACACTTCCTCAGGTTGTTACCGCCATCAAGAAACTTGGCTTCTATCAAGTGGTGGAGGCGGCTTTGGGGGCCGACATTACCTTGTACAAGGAAGCCAACGAGTGGAAGGAAAAGCGAATTATGACCACCAGTTGTTGCCCCTCTTTTGTGGCGTTTATTGAAAAGCGATACCCCGATTTGGTTAAGTATATTTCCTCATCGCCCTCACCCATGATTGAAACTGCGCAGCTAATCAAACGCTCCGACCCCAACAGCAAGATTGTCTTCATCGGACCTTGTGCCAGCAAAAAGATGGAGTGCTTCTTGGAGAAGACCCACGGTGCCATCGACTCCGTGATGTCGTTTGAAGAGTTGCAAGCCTTTATCGATGCTCGGGACATCAACCCTGCCGAGTTGGAGAGTTCCCCTCTAAACAATGCCTCTTTCTACGGACGCATCTTTGCCAAATCGGGCGGTATTTCCCAAGGCGTGCAGGATGTAGCCAAGGACCTTGGTGTCGAGGGAGTCAAACCCTGCACCATGAGCGGTTTGGACGAGTGCAACATAGCTCTTGCCAAGCTCAAGGCCAACCGCGCTGTAGAAAACTTCTTCGAGGGCATGGCTTGTGAAGGCGGATGCATCAACGGACCGCTGAGCATCACCCACAGCCCACGTAACGTCGTCGATGTCGACAAGTATGGCAAAGAAGCTAAAGAGGAGAAAATCGACAACAGTGTGAAACTGTACAAACTTTCGTTGGAAAAACCACTCAAGGAAGGGTTCTGAAGCGTTACATAGCTTTCAACCGTAATGGTTGCATGGGGCGCACACAAAATAAAAGGGAGGGCAATGTTGCCTTCCCTTTCGTTTTTTTGGGAGTATCACAGGAATTAGTATTTCTGAGGGGTATTGCGCACCCCACCGAGGCGCTGCTTCCACTTTTCCTGTTCGGCCTTCTGCTCAATCAAGGCACGAACTGGGGCTAAACCGGAGGGGCTGTTCTGCTCAATGGCCTTGAGTACAGCACCACCGCCAGTAAAAATATAGTAGTCCTTGCTGTCGAGGGCCATAATATACAATCCGGGGAGCAGACGCTTGAGCTCTTGCATCGTGTCACCGCCACCATAGAGTTTGACGGCATGCAGGTTGCGATCGATAACGGTATCCAAAGCAATGGTACCCTCGTTGAAATGGGGCACCAATCCCATAACGGCATTCACAAAGATGGTTTTGGCAGTGAGGAAAACATCAAGGATTTCTGGCTCGTCGTAGCTTTCCGGAGCCACATCTAGCACATAGTTGAAGACTGTACCTTTCTTGAGTTTTCGAATGTCGTGTACGCGGTACTTGCCATCAACACGCTCGCCAAAAACATCGCTCTCGACAATGTACGGCAACTCAACAATCTTTTTGGGGTATTGCTCGGCAAATTTCACAAACTCCATGGCCATCTGCACCGACGACTCATCAACTCCTTTGATGGTGATGCCGTACTTAGCGCAGAGATAAGCATTGTAGATAACTCCACCAAGAATCAGGTGGTCGCTCTTCTGGAGCAGAGCGTAGAGGCTATCGATCTTGGTGTCGAACTTGCTGCCTGCCACCACCGAGACCAAAGGTTGCTTAGCATGGAAGATACGCTCAAGGTTCTCAATTTCCTTCTGCATCAAAAAACCAGCATACGAAGGAAGGTATTTGGTGATGCCGTACGTGGAAACATGGGGTTGCCAAGAGCCAAAGGCATCGTTCACATAAATATCGGCTAGGCCTGCCAACTGGTTGGCAAAACGTTGGGCATTGTCGTCATCGGCCTCCTCCCCAATAAACCAACGGGTATTGGGCAGGTAAATCATATCCACCTCGTGGTCGCGAAGACGGCGGATAGAGTGGTTAATGCTACTCTCAATGCTCAAATAGCCATCGTTGCCATGGGTGTAGAACTCGGGCATCTCAATGGAGATATGTAATTTGTTTTCAAGATAGTCAACAATAGGCTTAACCGATGTGGAAGCATCTTGAACAATGGTGCCGTCCTTCTTGTTGCGAGGTCGGCCCACATGGGTCATCAGGATAATCTTGCCACCCTTGGCTAGAATATAAAACAAGGTACCGAAGGTAGCATCAATACGGTAGGGGTCATGAATAACCCCATTTTTTACAACATTGTGGTCAACACGAACTAGCACAACCTTATCCTTAAGGTCGGCCTCTTGAATCAGAGGAAGCGAACTAAGTGGCATACGATATCAGTTTTTAATTACATTATTATGTTCCCCAAAAAAGCAATTTATTGCAGTGGCAACGGAATAAAACCAAATTATCAAGCCTCCACCCAATCGCCGTTTTCACGGATGAGCCCGACCAGTTCCTCCACCGCATCGGCCTGATCGATGCCACGTTTCATCACCTGCTTGCCTTTGTAAAGAGTTATTTTCCCCGCGCCCTGCCCCACGTAGCCATAGTCGGCATCCGCCATCTCGCCGGGGCCATTGACAATGCAGCCCATCACGCCAATCTTAATTCCTTTGAGATGCCGCGTACGGGCTTTTATCTGCTGAAGAGCCTCCCGAATATCATATTGCGTGCGGCCGCAGGAAGGGCAAGCGATGTACTCGGCCTGGCTGACGCGGACCCCAACAGCTTGCAGGATATCATAGGCCACCGGTATCTCCTCCACCGGGTCCTCCGTAAGGGAGACACGCACCGTGTCACCTATACCGTCTATCAGCAATGCGCCAATGCCGGCCGCACTTTTGAGGCGACCCTGCATGGCATCGCCAGCCTCGGTAACGCCTAGGTGTATTGGATAATCCATGCCAAGCTCCTGCATCTTCTTTACAAGAAGACGGGTGCTCTGTACCATCACCCTCACATTGCTGGCCTTCATGGACAAGACCAAACTATGATAGTCCTGTTGGCGACAAATTTGGGCAAACTCCACGGCCGATTGGGCCATACCCTCGGGTGTATTGCCGTAGCGCGACAAAATGCGCTCACTTAGTGAGCCGTGGTTGGTGCCAATGCGCATGGCGGTATTGTGCGCCTTGCATATCTCTATAAGGCGCGACATCTTCTCGCCAATACGCTCAAGCTCGTCGTTGTACTCCCGGTCGGTAAAATGGGTCTTGCCGATATTGCGGTCGGTGTAGTTGCCAGGGTTGACGCGAACCTTCTCCACAATGGCTGCGGCAGTCTCGGCAGCCTGCGGATTGAAGTGGATATCCGCCACCAAGGGCACATAACACCCCTGCCGAGCCAACTCATTCTTGATTTGATAAAGGTTCTGGGCAGCACGAACATCGGGAGCGGTGATGCGGACTAGCTCGCAACCGGCCGCTACCAGTTGCAGAGTCTGCCTAACGGTGGCTTGGGTGTCCATGGTGTCGGTGTTGGTCATGGACTGCACGCGCACCGGCGCCCCTCCGCCAAGGGTGAGGTTGCCAACGACTATCTGACGGGATTTAAACATGTTATACCTAATTATTCTCGATTATTACTTGAAGTATACCTCCGTTGCTCCGGCACCATATACAGCAGCTGGGGCGTCGATATACTGCACGTTTTCATACAGGCTCAGCTCGCGTTGAATTTCGCTCTTAAGCACCCCGCGACCAACACCATGGATAAACACCACTCTTTTGAAGCCGTTGAGCATGGCATGGTTGAGGCAGGTGCGGAAATAGCGCAACTGGATCTCGTGCTTCTCATTGTCGTTCAAGCGCTCCGGATGCTCATGCAGTGCCTCGATGTGCAAGTCCACCTCAGCTTCACCCGGGCGCACGACATACTGTAGTAGGATGTTGTCGCTCAGCACACGGGCGTTGCAGTTTTGAATTTGCTGCAGGCGCATTTTCAGTTTCTTTATCTCACTTTGGAAGCTAGCCACCTGCGAACGGAGCCTCCGATTTTCTTCCCGAAGACTATCGATATCCTCATCCTCGGCCGAGCCGGTAAATTTTTCTTTGAGTTTGTGCACCATAGCCTCCTCGCGGGCGGCAGCTTTGCTCTCAACCGCGGCCATCCGTTTGGCTTCCTCGGGGCTGGGTAGCTCGCCCGGAACATCCTGGTTAAAGACCTTGCCCACCCCACTCATGTCGGCCATGCGTATAAGCTCGCCAGCGGGCACAGGCATGTCAAAACCCGTCTCATCGCGGACAAAAATAAGGTCTTTGGTGATTTTTGTAACAACACCACCGCCAACACTGTTGAGGAATTTTACTTTGTCTCCTATTTGGAATTGTGCCATATTTTTTTGATAACTTTCTTTATTCAAATAAGTTCGTCGGCTAACTGCCCGAAATCGATGCCACCGAAATCACCAGATGACATCATCAGCAGATTGGCTCCGTGCCACTGCATCCCCCGCAGGTGTTCCACCATAAGTCCAGTGTCGGTAAACACGTGCACATTCGGGTTGGCAAAAGCCTTGCGTACCTGCTCTGGGTCGAGGTCGGGGAGCTTTTTCAGCTGTAGCGCATGTTCGCTGTAGTAGACTATGGGCACATCGGCACGGTCCATCGTGCCGGCATACTGTTGGAGGAATTCGGCAGTGAGGCTACTGAAGGTGTGCAGCTCCATGCAGGCCACCAACCGGCGGTCGGGG
This sequence comes from uncultured Bacteroidaceae bacterium, assembly GCA_964483145.1. Classification (GTDB taxonomy): domain Bacteria; phylum Bacteroidota; class Bacteroidia; order Bacteroidales; family P3; genus Colimorpha. Next base: position 6,030 of record CAZAAK010000052.1, on the reverse strand, counting down.
TATTGGTCCTTCATAGCGGCGATGGTGGCACGAAGTTTGGAGGGGGCATGGGCAAAATCCTTGTACACTGCGCTGTTTGGGCTCTTCTTGACCAACTCCAGGCGTTTGCTGGCGCCCCGGAAGGACTGGATGGCCTCGTCAAAGAGGTCATCGTCCACCCCCAACTGGCCGCAAGCGTAACGGGCCGCGGTGAGGTTGAGCAGGTTATGTCGGCCAAAAATCTGTAGCGGCACCTCCCCCTTAGGGCGCAAAAGGCTGGTAACCCCTTCTTGCACCCGATGCGAGGGAACATCATACGCAATCCGGGTAATGTCGTCACGCCCGTTTCCAAGGGCTACATTGCGCACCTCGGGGTCGTCGTTGCAATAGATAAGTGTGCCCCCTGGCTCTATCAGATCAATGAACCTCGAGAACTGCTCCTTGTAAATGTCAAAGGTGGGGAAAACGTTGATATGGTCCCATTCCACTCCCGTAATTATGGCCACATCGGGGTGGTAGAGGTGGAACTTGGGGCGACGGTCGATGGCGGAAGTGAGGTATTCGTCCCCCTCCAAAACCATCACTCTGGCACTCTCGCTTAGGCGCACCATCACCTCAAAACCCTCTAATTGAGCCCCTACCATATAGTCCGCCTCTATGCCGCAGTGCTGCAACACATGCAGTATCATGGCCGTGGTGGTGGTCTTGCCGTGGCTGCCGCCTACCACCACGCGTTTCTTGTGCCTGGACTGCTCATAGAGGTACTCCGGGTAGCTGTATATCTTCAGCCCCAGCTCCTGGGCGCGCTGGAGTTCGGGGTTATCGATGCGGGCGTGCATGCCCAGCACAACGGCATCTAGGTCGGGGGTGATGCGCTCGGGGTGCCATCCAATGCTTTCCGGCAAAAGGCCATAGCGCTGTAGGCGCCCTTTGGCAGGCTCGAAAATCTCGTCATCCGACCCTGTAACGTGGTCGCCCTTCAGGTGCATGGCTATGGCCAAATTGTGCATGGCACTGCCTCCAATGGCAATAAAATGAACGTTCATAATGGTTGTTTCTTGCTATGATATTTCTGCAGGGTGGGCGGATGGTGGCTAGGCGCCTAGGCATCCATCCTCTGCGCTAGCCCCGGCGCAGGTTATCTGAGCGATTTTGGATAATAGATGTAGTATTTGGTAACCTGTTTTTCCAGAAAACGGCGGTCCAACTGGTCGGAAGCCTCGCCAATGTCGCGGCAGATGCCGTCCTTAAAAAGAACCTTGATTTCCTTGTCGTTGTAGTCGTAGGCATGGTTCTGCAGGATGCCTGTATTAACGAAATACCTGCCCTCACCAGGCCCAATGCCATACAGCTGCTGTGCCTGCGCAAGCAACTTTTCCACCCCCTCGGGGTCGAAAGGCTTGTCCGAAACGCGTATCGCACTCAGATGCCGGTTGACTAGATGCTCCGAAAGGGTGCTCAAAACCAAGTCCTTGTGACCCATCCAACACTTCACTGCCATGTCCACATCGCTGTCGTCTATCAGGGCAAATCTATCCAGCAAATCGGGGTTAGCCTCGAAATCCCGTTCACTGTAGTGGTGTGTAAGAAAGTCGTAGAGCGGCATATTGTCAATGCCCAGGCTATCCCCGTCCATAGCCAGCTCCCTAGCCCGGTGGAGGATGTCCAGCAGTAGCCTATCGGCAGCTATCACCGTCTTGTGCAGGTACACCTGCCAGTACATCAGCCGGCGCGAGACGATGAACTTCTCCACCGAATAGATGCCTTTCTCATCCACCACCAACTCGTCGTCCTTGACGTTGAGCATGTTGATGATGCGGTCGGTGCCCACAATACCCTCGCTAACACCGGTAAAAAAGCTGTCGCGCCCTAGGTAGTCGAGCCGATCCATGTCCAGCTGGCTACTCACTAACTGGTGAAGAAAATGCTTGGGATAGTCATCTTCAAAAATTCTGATGGCCGTGCCAAGCCTGCCGCCAAACTCCTTGTTGAGGCGCTCCATATACAGCCGCGAACAGACCTCGTGAGGCATGTCGGCTAGGGTATGCTCCGAGGTGTGGGAGAACGGGCCGTGGCCGATGTCGTGCATCAGAATCGCCAACCTAGCCCCCACCACCTCGTCGTGCGTCACCGCCACGCCTTTCACCTTCAGCACCTCTAGCGCTCGGTTCATCAGATTAAGGGCACCCAGCATGTGGCTGAAGCGGGTGTGCATGGCGCCCGGGTACACCAGATAGGTGAACCCCAGTTGCTTGATGCGACGCTGCCGCTGGAAATAGCGGTGGGAGAGAACGTCAAAGACAATCTCGTCCTCTATGGTAAGGAATCCGTCGTAGACAGGGTCGTTGATAATCTTGCGTTTGTTGGTCATCACATCTTACAAAACGCATCACGCACGATTTTATTGTCTAGGCAAAAAATTATCATCTGCCATGCAATAAACCCACAAAATTGCCGTTTTTTTTTGCTATTTGAGGCTGATAGAGCCGCAAACCAACACCGCAAACTAACTAACTTTTTAAATAATCATTATGAAAAAGAACATTCTGTTTCGCAAAGCCCTGACGGTTGTATCCGTCTTTGCTTTGGCAGCCCTAGTCATGGTTAGCTGCAAAAAAAAGGACGACCCCACCCCCGATGAGCCCGCTGTGTCCAACCACGCCTACTATCATGGCCAGTCCATGGACATCGCCCATGCCATCAAAGTAAAAACACAAGGCATGATAGGTTACCAGTTTTCCTTCAGCAACGGCTACGCCCTCTCTATCTTAAGCTCCTCGGAGATCGATTCCCTTGGCGCCAATTTCACCGACCCATTGGTCTTTGTGATGACCGGTCAAGGCCTTGTTGGCACCATCTCCACCAGCATCGATGACAACGCAACCGCCGAGATAGCTAGCGGCAGCTTCAAGGTAACTGAACGGAACGGCAACTACGAGATTGTCTGCCTAGCCGTCACTTCCGAAAACGACACCCTCGACATGTACTACCTCGGCGCCATCGTGGACATGAACAAACCCACTGGCTCCGGTAGCATGACCATCGATGGCGAAAACTACCCGCTTCAGGTGGGTTGCGTCGGCATGTCGGACGGTTTGCACTGCTACACTTTGCTCGACACTTCGATGTCCCACACCTTCGACTTCTCCTCCAAAAACGCGCTCGGCAATGGCACCTACACCATCTCCAACAATTCCTCCGCCATAGCCGACGGCAGTGCCATCTCGGCCTCGTTCTCTATCGTCAGCATGGACGGGATTGAAAGCGACTCCTTCGAGGAAGAACTCTACAGCGGCACCCTCACCTCCTCCGTCAATGGCAACACCTACACCATCTCCTTCTCTGGTCAAAGCGAAAGCGGCGATGTCTCTGGCTCTTTCACCGGCACTCTCAACGAAATCGAGATAGCCAGCCTCGACTTCAAGAGCGTAACCGACAAGTTGCGCAAATAACGCCCCTGCAGGTGCCCTAGTGCGGCCACGCCGTGCTGCGGCACCTCCAATGCCGCAAGGCAAAAAAAAAGAAGAGCCTCCTGCCAGGGGGGCTCTTCTTTTTTTTGCATCACAAAGAAAACAGTTTTCCTATTTCAGCCGTTTGAACAGTTCCCACAGCACGATGGCCGCTGCGCAACTAACGTTGAGCGAGTGCTTGGTGCCCTGCTGCGGAATTTCGATGCTTCCGTCGCACAAGGGTAGCAACCCTTCCTGAACTCCCTCCACCTCGTTGCCAAAAACAACTGCCACTTGCTCACCTAGGGTCTCGCCTAGGGCGTCCAACATCAAGCTGTCGTCCACTTGCTCCACGGCATAGACTTTGTAGCCCTGCGCTTTCAGATCCCGCACGCAGTCGGCCGTCTCAGCATAGTAGCGCCACTCCACGCTCTGCTCGGCACCCAAGGCGGTCTTGTGGATGTCGCGGTGCGGCGGCGTGGAGCAGATGCCGCAAAGGCAGATGCGCTGGATGCGGAAAGCATCGCTCGTGCGGAACACCGAGCCTATGTTATTTTGGCTGCGCACATTGTCTAGCACCACCACCAGCGGCAGTTTCTCCGCCGCCTTGTACTGCTCCACCGTCACCCGGTGCAGCTCCTCCATCGAAAGTTTGTGGCCCATGAATCGCGATTACAGGTTTGTTTCTTGTTTGTTATTTTTCTTCTGAAGGGGGGGCAGGAAAAGCCAACCTCTACCCCACGCTCCCCTCTAGCGAGATGCTGAGCAGTTTCTGCGCCTCCACGGCAAACTCCATCGGCAGCTTGCGCAGGACGTCCTTGGCGTAGCCGTTGACTATCAGTCCCACGGCACTCTCGGCGCTGATGCCACGCTGTTGGCAGTAGAAGAGCTGCTCCTCCGATATCTTGCTCGTGGTGGCTTCGTGCTCCAGCACTGCCGTGCTGTTGCCCGCCTTGATGTAGGGCCAGGTGTGCGCCCCGCAGGTGTTGCCTAGCAGCAGCGAGTCGCACTGCGAGTAGTTGCGCGCGTTTTCGGCGCTTTTGTTTATCTGCACCAGGCCCCGGTAGCTATTCTGGCTGTGGCCAGCGCTGATGCCTTTGGAGATGATAGTACTATGCGTGTTCTTGCCAATGTGAATCATCTTGGTGCCGGTGTCGGCCTGCTGGTAGTTGTTGGTCACCGCCACGCTATAGAACTCGGCGCTGCTGTCGTCGCCCTGCAGGATGCAGCTAGGGTATTTCCAAGTTACCGCGCTGCCCGTCTCCACCTGCGTCCACGAGATCTTGGAGTGCGAACCCTTGCAGATGCCGCGTTTGGTAACAAAGTTGTAGATGCCTCCACGCCCCTCCTTGTCGCCGGGGTACCAGTTCTGCACGGTGCTGTACTTCACCTCGGCATCCTTTAGGGCCACAATCTCCACTACGGCGGCGTGCAGCTGGTTCTCGTCGCGCTGCGGGGCGGTACATCCCTCCATGTAGCTTACGTAGGCCTCCTGGTCGCACACTATCAGGGTGCGCTCGAACTGGCCCGTGCCCCGTGCATTGATGCGGAAATAGCTCGAGAGCTCTATCGGGCACCGCACCCCCTGGGGAATATAGCAGAACGAGCCGTCGCTGAACACTGCCGAGTTGAGCGCCGCAAAAAAGTTGTCGCCCGCCGGCACCACCGAACCCAAATACTGCCGCACCAAGTCGGGGCAACGGTGCACCGCCTCGCTGATGGGGCAGAATATTATGCCCTGCTCCTCCAGCACCTTTTGCGAGGTGGTCTTTACCGAAACCGAGTCCATGATGGCATCGTAGGCCACCCCTGCCAGGGTCTTTTGCTCGCGCAGGGGGATGCCCAACTTGTCGAAGGTGGCAAGCAATTCGGGGTCTACCTCGTCCATACTCTTCTTGGGCTTCTGTTTGGGGGCAGCGTAGTAGATGATGTCCTGATAGTCCACCTTGTCGTACTTCAAATGGCCCCACGCGGGCTCTTCCATGGTCTGCCATTTGCGTAGTGCCTTCAGGCGGAACTCCAGCAACCAGTCGGGCTCGTCCTTTTTTTTCGAAATCAGGCGCACCACATCCTCATTCAGCCCCTTACCAATGGTGTCGGTGGCAATATCGGTGATGAATCCCCACTTGTAATCCTCGTTGGTAACTTCCTGGATTATATCGTTTTTATCTTCTGTCATAGCCTTTATATCCTCAACAATACTCACTGCAAAGATACGAAAAAAAAGGCATCGCCACAATTTTCCACCCCCCTACCTGCAGTGATGAAGTAATGAGGGGCAAAAAGAACTGTCGCTCCGCTCATGTAGCCCGCTTTTCGGGCAGCTCCGCTTTGCCCTCTTAGCGGGCTACTTTCGCTCCGCTCCCCCCCCCGAGCTTAGAACAGCAGCAAGGAGCGCGATGCAACCGAAAGAAAGTGTTGTTACTCGGAGAGGGCCAGGCGGAGCCCCAGGTCGTAGTGGCGGTCGTCCGGGGCGTAGTCGTCACGGAACGACGAGCGGCAGATGCCCGCGACGAACCTCCAGCTACCGCCACGGTAAACGCGGTACGACCCACTCCTAGGGCCTGTAGGGTTGGTCTGCACCTCGCTGCTATAGCCTCCA
>CAZAAK010000051.1:0-18020 GCA_964483145.1 uncultured Bacteroidaceae bacterium | reverse complement strand
AATTTTTCTTTCTGCAACCTATGCGGTTGTCTAAAATTCCGGGAGTATTATAAACTTTTTTCGTATGCACCAAATATTTGTTCAAATAATTTCACTTTTAACTTTTGTTCCGGGGAGAGTGAAACTTTGGCTCGGCAAGTGTTGGCATGTGAAGAATTCGGTAAAATATTCTCTCACTTTGGCCGTAGTTGAGGGATCTTTCGGGCAGGTCGCGATAGGGCAGCGCAGAATCGTATTGTTGTATTTTGGGGCACTTGTTGTAGCATCTGGCTATGGCTAAGCGTGGTTGAAGGATGTGCGCGCCCCCCAAATATACTAGTATTCAGTTGTACTGAACACAGCTTATCGCGTTCTCTTTGGCAATGAATATCGTGATGTCATCGTCATCTGTCCTGAGTTTTCCGACTTTCAGTTCTTCTGCTATAATTGGTTGGAATGAACTTTGTGTTCAGGAAAAAACAAGAGGCAAGCACTTCGATATCGATGCTTGCCTCCTAATTAGAGGTTTTTTATAAAAGCAGTTTAACCACATGCTTAGGTGGAAGTTGAATTAAATTCCTCTAATAAGATAACATCCTCCCCTCTCGAGGATGATTACTATCTGGACTAATACATAAAACTATGTATTTTGCCAACCGGAGCCAGAAATCTGGTTTAGTCGTTGGCGTTGGCGCGTTTGATAAATTCCTCTGTGGAGATTTTCTCTACTTCGGGCTTCAGTTGCTCCTTAAAGAGGGCAAACGTATTGTCGTGATATAGTTTGTCCACAATCTGTTGGACGGCCTTGCGGTCCTGAGCAATGGAGGCGGCTGTCTTGTCAAGGCGCTCTTCGGTTGCCTTTTCATCCTCACCTTCTTTGGACTGTTCGGTCTTGCGGAGTATGTCTTTCACGCGAGCGGTGATCTCGTCTTGAGAGGGCTCGAGGGTTTTGATTTTATTGAGCGCACCGTCCAAAAATTCCCATTTTAAAGAGGGGAGATATTTCGTAGCCCAGTCGCTTTCGATGCTCTCGGCAGTAACATCCTTTTTCCCGCGAGAAAGGATCCAACGCTTGAGGAAGGCCTCGGGGATTGTGGTGTCGAAGTTGTCAAGAAGTTGCTTGCGCACTTGGTTGGTGTAAAGGATTTGGCACTGCTCATCGTTGGCTTTGTCGATTTGAGCAGAAAGGGCTTTCCGGAAGCTATCTATATCCTTGATGCCTTCTCCGGGGAAAACCTTATTGAAAAGCTCTTCGTTGAGTTCAGCGGCAGTAATATGTGAGCTACCGCTAACGGTGAACTCCACATCGGATTCGAATTCTTTGGCAACAACGTTGCTCAGCCGGAAATTCTTTTCGATTTGCTCGGGGGTAAAAGCCTTGGCGGAGTTGAAGACAATCTTCTCCTCGGCCTTCTTGCCATAGAAGAGGCTGGCAATTTCAGCGTCTTTGATATCACTGAGAGCGAAGGAAGCAAAGACGCTCATGCCGTCAGCTTTTTCTTTGCCCTCACTGTCAAGCTCAACGGCCTTGCCGTAGACATGGTCGCCTTCACCGATAACATCGGGGGTCTCGAACTTGCCAAAACGCTGTTGGAGGTCTTCGACTTGGATATCAACATCTTTTGTGCTAAGCTCAATGGAGTAGAGTTTGGCATCGACTTTACCCCAATTGATGTTTATCTCAGGAGCAAGGGCTGCATCAAAATAGAATGTAAAATCGGTATTTTTGGCAAAGTCAACATCACCCGTTTTTTCGTCGTTCGAGAGGGGAGTGCCAACAATTTCAAGATTCTCGTCTTTGATGTATTTGTATAGAGACTCACTCAGGATGTTTTGAACAACCTCGCCAACAACAGCAGGCTTGTACATGTGCTGAATCAAACCCATAGGGGCCATGCCCTTACGGAAACCGGGGATTGTGGCTTTATGTTGATATTCTTTCAGTTGTTTGGTTACCTTTTCTGCATAGTCGTTTTCCGCGATCTCAATCTTGATGCAAAGGTCCAAATCTCCTAAATTTTCTCTGGAAATATTCATCTCTTTAATCTAATTTGTTGATTTATTGTTATTTTATTATTTCAAAGCAATGTGCAAAGTTACAAATATTTTTCGACATACATATTATATGTGATGCATATTTTTTGTAAGCAGGCAAACCGATATCCGGCTAAACGGTTCTGCTGCACTGGCAGCGGCTGGTTCTGTGTGGTTGCCCAATTGGCGGTCTACTTGGAAAAATTGCCATAGAAACCCACACCAAGGTCCTTGAGGGCAGTGGGCAAGTAACCTTCGCGCCCATTGGAATCGCAAGGCACCTGCACTCTGATATGGGTACGGCGGGAACCAAAAATACCAACGCCTCCGTCGATGTTGGTGTAGCTCTGGTATTCCTGACCCGACGTTACATTGGTGTTCTGCGAACTGATGTAGGCATTGAGGTCTTCGTTGCAGACATAAATGATGATGTCTACATGGTTGACATTGAAGAGCGAGTCGGTGTTTCCGGCTAGTTCCTTTTGGATGGTAGAGAGAAACATGGACTCGGTGATGGATTTGGAGGAGAGCATGTTGTAGTTGTACTGATTCTTTAGGGTGCGACCTTGGATTTCGATGCTGAGCGTGTCGTTATTTTTTCGGTAATAAAATACCACCGAGGGTTGGTACAGGCGGCCGCGAGGTAGGGTGTTCCACTTGATTTCATTCTGCTTGTCAACAGGAATAAAGCCAAAATGGCGTCCTCGGGTGTCGTTGGGTAGTGTCAGCACGGGCTCTACTGTGTCGTAGCGAGAGATGCTGTAGGGCAACGTCCCTACCAAAGTAGTGCGGGCCGAAGCTAAGGTATCGCCTGAAGAGGAGCGGACCACTACTAACTCGAACACGCAGTTGGAATCGGCTAAAAGCTTCTCCGCCCTTGGCACGCAATAGTACATCGGCTGTATGCCTGAGGCAAAATTGCCCGCGGGTTTACCCGGTATCTCGGTGTAAGTCAGTTGCCAACGGTCTGCCAGTTGGTTAGTGGCAGTGATGCTGTGGTCCGATTCGTTGAGCACACCACGCCAAGCCAATAGGAATACGTCTATGTCGCCTTTTTGGTAGTTTATGGAGTCGGCAATCTGAGAGTAATTGTATAGGTTGTCGTTGCCCAAGTAGCAACGTTGGACGCGTGCCCAAACGGTGTCCTCCTGTATGTCAAGTATGCAGTAGATGCTAGGCACGTCTTTCCAAGGTGCATTGGGGCTGAACTCCACCTTGCAGGAACAGGCAATGGTGGCAAGCAGAAAAACAAATATCAGGCGTGTTTTCATCACTTTACGGGTGTATTATTTAACAATCGTTTCGTTGATTTCTATCTCGTCCATCATTATCCATGGTTTGAGTCCCTTGGCGCGATGCCACTGTGGAATACGGGCAATAGGTTTGGCTAGGATACGCACAAAACGCACTTGGTCGCGGTTGACGGGAATGGTAAGTACCTGTAGCTGTGTGGTATTCATTTGCTCAAGGGTGGCATCGTAAGCAATGTTGGCGGGGATGAAATCGGTATATACCTTGCCATCGGTGGAAGTGGCCACCATTACATCCGCAGGAGCAAAGACCCATGCATCCGGCACATGAGCGAACCTAAGGGTGACGCTGTGCATGTCGATAGCTTTGCCTAGTTCCAAGTCTATCTGCACGTCATGACCCGAAAAGCCAATCCACCCACGGCTCAAGTCGTTGACATCACCTAGCTCGTCATCAATCAAAGCTCGGGAAGCATTCTTGTTGTAGGGCGTGTTGGGATTGTGGGAGAATGTGCAAGCCACTACATAGTCGAAGGAATACTGCTCTGTGGCTACAAAGGAAGGCGCCTCGCCTTTCTTGAAGGCGCGAGCCTTTACCACCACGCTATTTTGTACTGTGAAGGGTTTGGTATAAAGGGCCGATTTCTCAGTAGGTATTGTGCCATCGAGAGTGTAGCGGATTTGGGCTTTGGGGGTAGGGCATACGATGGAAATATGCATAGGTCCATCGAAACGGTTGCGGCTTTTGCTGATAACGGGCAACTCCACTATGTTGGAAACTACTTTTGGATATACAACACGGCGGAAATCCTGTGCGTTGTATTCGGTGCAATCGAACGGTCGCAAATGGACGGTAAAGAGATACTTGTGGTCTTTCACCAAATCGCGGTCAGTGAGGTTGAGGCCTGCTGTGGCACTGCCCACACCGGCCATGCGGTAGTCGATGTTAAGATTCCAGTAGTCAAGCGGGGCAACTTTGGCGTCTTGCGCTTTTTTAGTCAAAAGGAGGTCATCAAAGTTGGATATGGAAAAATTGAAAAGTGTGTCAATAAGGTCCACATACAGCCCAATGTGCTGGTTGCGAAAAGCGGCCCAACGTGTTTGGGCACGGTTGCCGCTGTGCCCGGCAGGCGCATAGTTGTAGCTCATTCCCTCTATGGTTAGGCTCTGCTGGGTAACAAGGCAAGCCGATTGTCGGTCGATATAGCTTTCCTTGTCATAGCCTAACCATTCGGCAACGGTTAAATCGGGGTTAAGACCCAGTTGCATGCCCACTCTAGCCACAGCCTTGATTTGTTCTGAGGCAGTGATGTCGTTACTGATGAGCACATCGCCCGAAGCCAAGATGAGCCAGGCTTGGCGCACGTCAAAAAGCACGCCATAACGGTTGCAACTATAGCGGAACATCACGTCAATCCCCACAGTATAGGGGTCAATTTGGCGGCAGTGGGTAGCCTCCACTTTGCAATTCAACTCATCCAACCCGTATCTTGTCCACTGCCTAAAACCGTTGGGGTCCGCTTGGTCGTTGGGAGATGGGGCGCGCATAAAATTGAGGCGCAGTGGCTGGCGGAGAATCTCTTGACCACGATATTTGAGGGAGACAAGCAACCCTGTGCTGTCGTTGAATATTAGCGAAATGTTGCTGTTGGTTATATTAATCTGACAAGCAGAATCTTTTTCGATTCGAAAGGCAGTGCCATCGGTGTAAGAATATTTCTGTGGCGGCATATTGTCGCAGGGCAGGAGAAACTGCGTTTCGGAAAGCACTGTGTTTTTGGGTACCGAGGCGGCATTGCCGCGCTGGCGGAGGGTAAATTTGATGTAAAGCTCCTCCCCGCAATAAAGCATAAGTTTGGGGACTTTCAGCTTGAATTCCTTGCTTTCACTGGGTGCAAGGGGTATGGAAACATCACCCGAAACAATGTTGGGTTTGAGATTGGTGCAGATGACATATTCCAAGCGATAGTCCGACAAAGGTCGGAAATCGTTAAGGTTGGTGATGGTAAATTCGGCTGCATCGGGGCTGGTGGAGACCATCTGCACGGCAATGGGTCGATAGAGCTGTTTGAGCTCGGCAAGATATGGCTTGTCTGATAATTTATTCCAGTCCAATACGTTGTAGAATCCGCCTTGCACTTGCGCGTGGTCAATTACCCTTTGCCAAAGGGGCTGGAGGCCTCCAAAATTGTTTCCTTCAACACTGCCGTAAGAGTTCATCACAAGTGAACGGGATTGTTTTTTGGAGAGATATTGGCCTAGTATGTCGGTGGTGGCATTAAGGGGGGCTATAATGTCGGTATTTTCGCTGTACTGCGCGCCGGAGTAGAGGATGGGCCTGTGGCTGTCCAACTGTTTGAGCATGTGATACGCTGCCTGCATGCAGACGCCATTGTCGGGGCTGTCACCTAAAGACCAAGCGATAATGCTTGGGTGGTTCTTGAACTGACCGTACATTTCGCGCATACGGTCTGTGAATAGGTTGAGGTATTCGTTGTCGGTGGCCACAGTGTGGCCCATCGTGGAAGCAGGGGAGAGGCAGGCATCGCACACCACATAGAAACCTAGTTCGTCGCATAGCTCATAAAATTTTTCGGGAGCGGGACTGCGACCTATTGTGCGGATGGCATTGATGTTGTTAGTTTTCATCTGCACCATCTGGTTGCGCAGTGCCTTGAACTGCTCGGGGGTGTTAACGCAACTCACATCAATGGTGATGCCCTTAAGTTTGATTTCTTTGCCATTGACCACCAATGCATTTCTCTCTCCCAACGTCCGAAAACCGAATCGGGTTCCGACAAGGTCCTGCAACTCCATCTTGTCGTTGTATAGCCGAATGACAGCGGTGTAGAGTTTTGGCGTTTCGGCATTCCATGGCAAGACTTTGGGTATGGTGGATGTAATGGACTGGGTATTTTCGGTGCGTGCGTCAAAAAAACACCATTTGCCGAGTTTGTCAACTTGGTGACCACGAGAGTCCCATATCTCCACTTCTAGATAGCATTTGCCTTTTTTGCGGTGGTTGTAGAGCCCAGCTTCAATAGTGTAGGTGCCCTGCTCTGTGTGCGTGTCGTATTCCGCAAGAACGGCATAGTCCTGAATATTCTGCAAAGGTTTTATCAGTAAAGCGCTTTCCCTGACGGAGCTATACCTTCCGTCAAGGGGTTGTCTCTCCAGCAGAGCCCCATCGTCCTGACCCACTTTGCGCACCGTTAGCTTGGCCGATCGCCCCATACGCACTTTTTCGCTGATGTCGAACTCGGTGACGGTAGCGCTACTATGGCTGACGCCAATCAACTGCTCGCCTATGTAGAGCCCGTAGCCCGGAGCGGCTTGCATGCGAAAGAAAACGCGGTACGCTTTCCATTCTTTTGGGAATTCATAGTCTTGTGAGAGTACCTCGCTCCCATCTGCCTCATTATGTTGCCAATCTTGGTCAAGTGGGAGGAAATAAGGCGAGGCATCATAACGCAGATGTTCAATGGCATCTTCGTTGTCGTAGGACACTACATTGGCCCTTGGGGCCATACGCAAATTGTCAATGCCCTCCAACTGCTGCGCCTGAATCACATTGAGGCACAGCAGCAAGAACAAGGGCAGTGAAAGTCTCTTCATGGAATTAGAAGTTGAAGCCTAGGCCAACTTTGAAGTTGTGCAGGGTAACGGGCTGAGTGGTTTGAAGTTGGCTGTCGGAGTAGAGCCCTACTTTGCGCAGGGCTATCAACTGATAGCCTATAAAGGCACTTACACCCATCTTGCGATTGAATGCATAGCGTCCGCCAATATTGAGGCCAAAGGTCGGGCCGCCCGTTTCTATCTTGGTGTAGGACGTACCGCTCCCATAGAACCCCAAGGGGATGGAATAGCCCACATAAACCGAAGTGTATGGGGTGAGCTGATTGCGGAGGTAGTGGCTACGCACTTCCAAAAAAACGGGCAGTTGAGTGAGTCCGCCAACGGCATCCTTCATGAATTCAACCCCAAGGCCGATGCCAGATTCCTTACGTATCTGCCATCCGCAAATGGCGTAGAAACTATGAAAGGAGGCCTTGGTATCGTACTCGATGGCAGAACCTTCGTCAAGATCGAAATATATCTGGTTGATGTTGCTTGAAAACTCATAACCGGCAACACCGTACATACGGTGCCATTTGAACTCGACGTGCTTTTGGGCTTGAGCCGCCACGAGGCTGACAACTGCTACCAACAAAAAGACTATTTTTTTCATATTGTCGTTGTTTGAAATATACAACTACTTCATTTCCTTAAGGTTCGGGTCGATGATGAGAGTGGCCTCCGTGGCTGCCTGCACCTGCTCGACGGTGAACTCGGGGTTGATTTCCTTCAAGACGATACCTTGGGGGGTGATTTCCATCACGCCCATTTCGGTAATAATCATATTCACTTGACCTTTGGCTGTCAAAGGCAAGGTGCATTTCTTCAGAATCTTGGGGTTACCCTTGGCTGTGTGCTCCATGGCTAGAATCACCTTCTTGGCTCCAACTAGCAGGTCCATGGCACCGCCCATGCCTGGGGTCTTTTTGCCCGGAATCATCCAGTTGGCAAGGTCGCCCTGCTCGTCTACCTGCATGGCACCCAGAACGGAAACATTGACGTGACCACCGCGGATGATACCGAATGATGTGGCACTGTCAAAGGTGCTCGACCCAGGGGTATAGGTGATGTATCCACCACCAGCGTTAATCAACCAAGGGTCTTCTTTTCCCTCTTCGGGTGTGGGCCCCATGCCTAGCATACCATTCTCGGACTGGAGCGTGACGTGCACATCAGCAGGCAGGAAATTTGGAATCAAGGTAGGCAGACCTATACCGAGGTTGACGACATCACCGTCTTTGAGCTCTTTGGCTGCACGACGGGCGATAAAGGGTTTAATTTCGCTTTTTTCCATAGTTAATGCATTTATACTGTTTTACATTTATTTTTCTTCCGTTGCAGCGGTGCCTAGTGTGGGACATGGCCGTTAGGCATTTCTACAGACCAAAGTTCCGAACACCGCGCTTGACCATCTCTTCGGCAATGTAGGAAGCCTCGTCATCGGCGTAGGTATTCATGCCAAAGCCAGCATCGTATCCTAGCTCTTTGGCTAGCTCGTGGCTGATGCGCGGACCTCCGCAAATGAGGATTATCTTGTCGCGTAGTCCTTCCGCTTCAAGCATTTCTACCAGTTCGGTAAGATTTTTGATGTGGATGTCTTTTTGGGTGACGGTCTGGCTGACGATAAGGGCGTCGGCATGAAGTTCAATGCCTTTGGCAATAAAGTCCTCGTTGAGCACTTGGCTGCCTAGGTTGTAGGCCTCAATCATGTCGTAGCGCTCCAGGCCGTAGTGGCCGGCGTAGCCCTTCATGTTCATAATGGCATCAATGCCCACCGTGTGGGCATCTGTGCCGGTGCTAGCGCCGACAACTACAATTTTGCGCCCGATATGTTCGCGGATGTATTCATCGCATTCGTGCATGTCCATTTTGCTCGATTCTACCTTGGGCACATGAATGGAGGTGTAGTCCACCGTGTGGGTGAGGCTACCATAGCAGTTGAAAAAGGTGAATCCCTTAGTTAGCTCGTGGGTGTAGACCACTAGAGGGTTTTCGAAGCCCATCTTTTTGAGCAATTGTTTGGCAGCCTCGGTGGCCTCTTCTCCCTCTTGCACCGGCAAGGTAAAGCTCAACTGAACTTTGCCATCGTTCATAGTATCCCCGTAGGGCTTTATTTTGGTGAGGTCTAAGGTCTTATCAAAATCCTTGGCCTCCATCGAATATAATCCTTCGCTCATAGTTGTTTTTTTTTTAGTTATTTCTTGCCTTTCATGATTTCGACAAACGGGTTGAAATAGTTGTCGGCCTTAAGGGTAACGCCGCTCAAGCCTTTTCCGCCGTTCTTCGGGCGCTTGATATCGGCAAAAATGCCCTTCTCCAGTGCGCTGAAGAGACCTTCTGTCTCCATCTTCTCAAGCAGCTCGGTGGCATTATTCAGCACCTGTTGGGCTCGCTGACGGATGATGCCACCTTCCTTGAATTCCACCTCTTCGCCAATGTCTCTCATATTGTTGAAGATATACTTGGCGTTTTCGATGGAGAGGTAACGGTCGCTCATGAATGGGGTGTGGATGGCTTCGGTGGGCATACCCAACAACTGCAGCCCCTGATGAGTCCATTGACCAATGACGTTGAATAAGGCATCCTGAATGTGACCACGGAAGATATTGCCGGTCATAAATTTGGTGGGAGGCATATATTTCAGCGGGGCGTTGGGGAAGATTTCTCGCAACATCTGAGCCTGTGCCAATTCGTAAAGGAAGCCGTTGGTGAGCATGGGGTCCATCTCAAAGGCGTGGCCCAAACCCATCTGCTCTTCAGGCAAGCCGGCAGCAAGGGCTAGCTGCTCGTTGATAAGGTCCGAGGCCAACACGGTGTGGGCTTCCTCGTAGGCGTCGGCAGTGGTTAGGTAGTTATCCTCGCCAGTGTTGATGATAACACCTGCAAAACCATTGATGATACGGCTGAAATATTGGTCAATCAGCGTACGCTGCATGTTGATGTCGCGGAACAGAATGCCGTAGAGCGCATCGTTGAGCATCACATCGAGGCCCTCAAGGGCACCCATGGCGGCAATCTCAGGCATGCAAAGCCCTGAACAGTAGTTGCAAAGGCGAATATATCGGCCAACCTCTTCTCCTACTTCATCCAATGCCTTGCGCATGATGCGGAAGTTTTCCTGGGTGGCAAAAGTGCCGCCGAATCCCTCAGTGGTGGCACCATAGGGCACATAGTCCAGCAGGCTCTGACCAGTGGTGCGGATGACGGCAATGATGTCAGCACCTTGGCGTGCGCCGGCTTGCGCCTGCACAACGTCCTCATAGATATTGCCTGTGGCAACAATGATATAGAGGTAAGGCTTCGAACCCTCGCCAATGGTTTCGATGTAGTGTTCGCGACGTTGGCGGCGCTTACGAATGCGGTCGATGCTGTTGTCGATGAAAGGCTGTAAGGCCTTTTGGATTTCTTCCGGCCGATGAACAGGCAACTGTGTGATATCCAGCTTACCGGCAACAATTGCATCGGCAATTTCTTGGGGTGTCTTGCCGGTTTCCAAGATGGCGTTCCCCATAAAAAAACATATGCCCTGACCAAGCACACCCTTGCTTTTTAGCTCGTCCACAACCACGTTGGGCAGAGGCACCTCGTTCTCGTCAATGCCATCAATGCCTAGCAAACGGCAGATGGTGCGCTCTACGGCTACGGTGGTGTAGCCTTCTACAAAATCTTGCACCTGACCCGCAATTTTCTTTGCTACATCGCGTGCGTGCTCAACTTTTTCAAAATCGAGACCTACTTTACTTTCTCTCATATTAATCTATATATTATCAATAATTTCATTATATTCAAGTAATTACACAGCCCTCCCTATTGTAAAACAGGTTGGGGACACACTATTTGGAACTTGCAAAGATAGCTTTTTTTTTGCAATCAGCGAAGTTTTTTTCAACAATAAGATGCCCATGGCAAGAATTGCCGCTACTTTGCCTTACGGGTGGTAGCACTGTTGCCCACCGTGGCGGTGGGTGAGTTGGTAGTCGGGCTTGGGTCAGTTGTGGGTTTGCTGTTTTTTGTAGCTGTGTCGGCAGTGGATGTGCTATCGGTGTTCGTTTGGCCGGAGTCTCTCTTTTTGCGGTGTTTGGGTAGAAGAATATCGTTCATGCTACTGCTCTTATGGAGTTTATCAAGGTCCACATTGCCCAAAATACCACTGATGCGGCCTGTTTTACTGTGTTGCCACAAGGTGTACCGAATGAGGGGCGTACCTTTGTATTTGGCTACAAAAATATTGTATGGGCGGTATCGTTTGCCAGAGAAATGTTCCTTGTATACCCCTTCGCTAGTGTAGATCATTGGCTTTACTCCATACTCCTTTTCCATGAGCTCCAGTATCTTATCCACACGGGCCATATTTAGGGTGCCGCTGTGGTGGCCTTCTATGTCAAGGACGGGAATCAAATCTTGCTTTTTCTTGGAAACAACGGATTTGAAATTGGCAAATTGCTGGTATGCAGTTGTCTTGCTACTGTACACATGATAGCTCCCTACGTAGATTTTGTGTTTGCGGGCCGAGTCTACATTAGCTTTGTAACGGGGGTCTCTGATCGAGGTGCCTTCCGTGGCCCGAATGTACACGAACTTAACTTTCCCACTCTTGCTTACTTTCTTCCAATCAATTTTCCCCTGATACTTGGAAACATCAATGCCCTGTGCATGCGCTACAGCTACAGGACCTAGCACAAGCACGGCAACGAACAACCATGGCATTAAAAGCTTACATGGCAATTTCATCTCCTAGGACATTGAAAAACTTATAGTCCAGCAAACCGTACGACTCCGAAGCCTTGCAAGTTAGGCGCAACTTATATTTGAGCATCCATTGGCGTCGGATGCTGTTGAGGCCTTTGGTGATGTAAGCGCAGACGTATGGGTGGGTGATTATGGTCAGCTTCTTCTCGTTCTGGGAGGAAATAAGATATCGCAAATCGGTCTCTATCTCATCAACAACTACTAGGCTAGATTTGATCGTGCCGGTGCCATCGCAAAAAGGACATTTCTCCTGTACGTCAACTTCAACGGCCGGACGTACGCGTTGGCGGGTAATTTGCATCAGGCCAAATTTGCTCAGTGGCAGTATCGTGTGGCGCGCCTTGTCGTGCGACATCTCTTTGCACATAAAGTCGTAAAGCTCCTTGCGGTGCTCTGCCTTGGCCATGTCAACAAAATCAACGATAACAATCCCTCCCATATCGCGCAAACGTAGCTGTCGGGCTATCTCCTTGGCCGACTCGATGTTAACCTGCAAGGCTGTGTCTTCCTGCCCAGTGCCGGACTTGACATGATTGCCGCTGTTCACGTCAATCACATGCATCGCCTCGGTGTGCTCGATATATAGGTAAACCCCCGAGCGAATGGTGACAATCTTGCCAAAGGCACGGCGTATGTCGCGCATGACACCAAACTGCTCAAATATTGGGGTTTGCATCCGATACGGGTGCACAATGTCCGCTTTGTTGGGCGCCACCGTGGCCACATATTGGCGAACCTCATTGCAGACGTTTTCATTGTCAACATAGATGGCGTTGAAATCATCGGTCAGCACATCCCGCAACAATGCGGATGCAGTGCTGAGTTCGGAAAGGACTTTGGTGGGGCCGGTGATGGTTTTGAGCCGCTCGGTTAGAGTGGTCCATTGCGATATAAGGTTGCGCAAATCAGCATCAAGTTCCTCAACGTTCTTGCCCTCTGCAACGGTACGCACGATAACCCCAAAGCCCTCGGGCTTGATGCTCTGCATCAGTCGACGAAGCCGTCCACGCTCCTCGCTACCTTTGATTTTCTGTGAGATGGAGATGCGGGTGATAAACGGTGTGAGCACCAAATACCGCCCAGCAAAGGATATGTCGCCCGACAGTTTCGGCCCTTTGGTGGAAATGGGCTCCTTGGCTACTTGCGTCAACACAAGTTGCCCTACCTTTAGCACATTGGACAGATTGCCTGTCTTCTCAAGTATGGGCTCAATCTTGAAACCCTTGAGCGTAGTCATGCTACCATTGCCGTTCATGGCCAACTTTAGGTATTTGGCTACCGAGCCATAGTTGGCTCCAAGGTCTAGGTAGTGTACAAAGCCGTCTTTTTCTTCGCCCACGTCAACAAAGGCGGCATTCAAACCCGGCATAATCTTGCGGACCTTGCCAACATATATGTCGCCCACATGAACCTTGTTGCCCGACTTGTCCTTGTGTAGTTCTACTAGTTGTTTGTCTTCTAGGAGTGCCAGCTGGATATCGTTTTCGCCAGCGGATATTATTAGTTCTTTGTTCATTCAGTGTTGTGAAAAAAACAAATTACACAAGCCAGCGTCATACGCCGTTGTGTAATTTGTTTTAGTTGATAGATCATTTTTTAGACTCGAAGAAGGCTCTGCAGCTTACTTCTTCTTATGTCTGTTCTTGCGCAGGCGTTTTTTACGCTTGTGCGTCGACATCTTGTGTCTTTTGTGCTTCTTTCCGTTAGGCATGTTTTAACAGATTTAATATGATAATAAATTAATAAGCCTTATTTGGTGTTCTTCTTGACATCGCTCACAAACGTCTTGGCGGGCTTGAAAGAGGGAATATTGTGGGCAGGAATGATGATGGTAGTGTTCTTGGAAATATTACGACCGGTCTTCTCGGCACGTTTTTTGATGATGAAGCTACCGAAACCACGCAGATAGACATTCTCACCATCAGCGAGGGACTCCTTGACAACATTCATGAATTCTTCAACGGTGGCCTGGATGGCAACCTTCTCAATACCGGTCTTTTGTGCAATCTGAGCAACGATTTCAGCCTTAGTCATGTTTACTTATTATTTAATGTTTTCTATTCGCTATTTCCTACCCACTCTTTTGGAGCAGAATTGGCTGCAAAATTACCAAAAAAAAATGATATGCCGAACATTTTTTTGAGGCTTTTCTTTCTAAAAACCAAAAAATTAGATGTAATACATTGATTTACCGGTTGTTGTAAAAAACATTTTTCTCCGCAAAATATTATAATGAACTGACTTATAGCTTCTCAAAATTACTTTTACTAAGACCTCTTTTGCCGAAATTTTGCGAAGTACACAAGAAAAAGCATCATCGCCGCCAAAGTGCATACGGTGGTGGTGACCCACGGAAAAAGATAGGGCTCGGACGGGTCGAAGAAGATTGTTTGTTGGTGGTAGAGCCAGTAGAGTATCACCACCATAGCATTATTGAAAAAATGGGTGCAAACGTTAACTACTATCGAGCCGGACAGGGCAAAAAGATACCCCAGTAGCACCCCAAGCCCAAAACGCGGCACCAAACCATAAACATCGCCATGGGCCAAAGCAAACAACAGCGCTGTAACCAACACGGCAATATGCTTGTTGCCCAGCCATCGCTGCAAAACTTGCTGCAATGCCCCTCGGAAGAATACCTCCTCACAAACGGCAGGCAAAAGGGCCACAACCAGCAACTGTAGCAACAGGTCGGGCCAGGAATCAAGCGACAGCAACTTTTGCGTAAGCTCACCATACTTGCGCCATTGCCCGCGCAACAACTCTTCCCACTGCCCCATCTGCCACTGTTCGTTCCAATAGGTCAGCCAATCGTTCAAAGGTGTCAGAAGCAAAAGCACAACCATTGCAATTAGCCCCAGTACCCATTTGCGACCATGAAAGTCGGCGCAAAGATAACGGGCGGCATTGCCATGAAAGAGCCAGGCAAAAGCAATCGATGGAACCAGGAAGATGCACACTTGTGTGCAAGCCTGCCACAACAAGTTTAGGCGCACTGCGGACGGCCCCTCCGCCGCAGGCGGTGGCGCTAGTAGCTGTATGGCAACTGTTAGGACGAAGCCCGCTAGCATAAAAAAACACAAGCCCCCCAATTGCATGAAGGGCTTGCTTGCAATAAAAAAAGTGGAAGAATTCTTCACCTCAAAAAAATTTGTGACCCCGGCGGGATTCAAACCCACGACCTTCGGAACCGGAAT
Organism: uncultured Bacteroidaceae bacterium; assembly: GCA_964483145.1. Classification (GTDB taxonomy): domain Bacteria; phylum Bacteroidota; class Bacteroidia; order Bacteroidales; family P3; genus Colimorpha. The sequence continues at coordinate 3,196 of CAZAAK010000051.1, read as the reverse complement.
CCGACGTTCTATTCAGCTGAACTACGGGGCCTGTCAAGTCAGTTTTGGCAATAATAACTGCTTTTTTTGTTCAATATTGTGTGGGGAGAGATTTTTTTTGGCAAAAAAATCATTGTTGGCTGGGATAGTGCATGTTGGCTTGGGTCATCCTTTCCAACACTTCGCGGAGGTATTTTGTGCTTTCCCATTTGGCCATTGGCAGGTCGTGGAGGAGGTAATTGCCGCAGTCTTTTGGGGTTGCACCTGGTATATCCCATTCATATTCAGCTACAAAACGGAATGTGCGCTGCAAAAGTTCAACGATATCCTCCGGCTCCAAATCGCCCCGCAGGAGCAGATAATTGCCCGTTAGGCAACCCATAGGCCCCCAATAAACCACGCGATCGGCCCATTGCGGGTCGTTGCGCAAGTAGGTCGCGGCCAAGTGCTCGATGGTGTGGATGGCGCCTTGCCCAAGGGCTGGTTCGCGGTTGGGCTCTTTCATGCGTATGTCGAATGTGGTGATGGTCTCGTCGCCAATCCGATCTTTGCGGGAGACATAAACACCTCGCAAAAGGTGGATGTGGTCAATGCTGAAACTAGGTATGGTCTTCATGCTTTCTTGTTCTGAACTTTGGTAGGCGGTTGAATCTATTTGGTGGGTAGGGTTGCGGGCAGGCGGTGTAGGAACTGGAGGACGAACCGAAAGGAATTTTCTGTCATCCGGTCAAGGAAATCGGCCCACTGCTGCTGGTGGTTGTCGGTGTTACCAGGGGTGTCGCTGACAACGCGGATGCTTAGGAAAGGCTTCTCCGTCAGGTAGCAGGCTTGGGCAATGGCTGCGGACTCCATCTCGCAGGCTAAGGCTTCGGAGAACATCTGCTTGATGCTCATCTGCCGAGCCCGGTCGGTGATAAACTGGTCGCCGGTGCAAATGAGGCCCTCTCGTGTATTTGCCCCGCTTTCCTGGCTTGCCTTGGCGGCAATGTCCATCAGCGCCGGGTGGGCGTCAAAACGGGCAGGCAATCCCTGTACCTGCCCAGGCTCGTTGCCCTCACCGCAGTCGACATCATGGTATGCAGTCTGCGCGCCCACAACAACGTCACCCACTTGCAGGCTGGCATCTATCCCCCCAGCAAGGCCAGTGCTTAGTATGCAGTCAGGCCGGTGACGGTAGAAGAGCTGCATCACGCCTACAGCGGCATTCACCTTGCCTATGCCGCATTGCCAAAGCACTATATCGTTGTCCCCAATACGTCCTTCGGGCTTGCCGTCCAGCACCTCAAGCATCTTGCGGTACTCAATATCCATCGCTATTACAATGCCTATCTTCATCTCTATGTGCGTTTTACTGCGTTGGCTATTCCTATGTTGCGCATGCAAAGATACAGTTTTTTTTCTTAAAAATGTGGTTGCATGTAATTTTTTTTCTTAAATACCGTTTCATCATATTATTTATACGAAATGAAACGTAAATTTCTCATACTACTCTCCTCCCTTTTTGCCGTTGCGGCAATTACGTTAGTCATTGTTCAGATTTCCCAAATGCGTGAGTCTGCCAAGATGAGCGACAATCTGTTCAACATCAGTGTCAACAACTCCATCGATGAGGTCTTTGCCCAATTGGACCAGATGCAGGTGGAAGATTATGTGACGCAAAAAGAACGCTACAAGGTGTTGCAATACCGCCGTATAGACAATCTGAACGAGAAGATGCAGGACCTTATTTGCAACAACAGCGGGCTCTTCTACGACCAGGAACGTATCCACTTTGGCATCTCCACTCAGGATAGCGCCTGCCGTTTGCCAGGCACAAGCTTTACCGATCAGGAGGAAAACGTTTTGGACCAGTATAATACGCTCCTTAGCGCGCGCAACCGCCTTCTAGCTGGTCTCAACAGTTTCGGCGACCAATACAGTCTTTTGGCCAACAACCGTTCTGTCGACCCTAGCAAACTCAACTTCCCCGTTTTGGATTCGCTCGTCCGGGAAGAGTTGATTATCAATGGTGTGGACCTAAAACCAACGGTTGGCATCCTCGAAACCGACAAAAACACGCTCTACTATTGCAGCAACGAAAGCGATTCGGCCAAGTTGCGCTCCACCCCGTACCGATATATCTTCCGTGCCAGCGGCCTTGTCTCCAGCGAAAGCCTCTGCCTGGTGCTCTATTTCCCTTCTTCCCCCATTATCCTCAGTCGCGATGCCAACCGCAATACAATCTTTAGCATCTTCTTGATAGTCATCATCTCCGCACTGTTCGTCTTCACCATCCACACCATTTCGGTGCAACGCAAACTCGATGAGATGCGCACCGACTTTATCAGCAACATGACCCACGAAATCAAAACTCCCATTGCCACCATAGGCCTGGCGTGCGAAATGTTGCAGGATAGTTCCGTCAACAGCAATCAGCAGACTTGCAACAATTTTGTCAATATTATCAGCGACGAAAATCGGCGCATGCGGATTCTAATCGAAACCATCTTGCAAAGCTCCAAAATGGCCAATAAGAATTTTTCGTTGACGCTAAAGGAGGTGGATTTGAACCAGGAAGTGAAGTCGGCCCTGCAGAGTTTTCGGTTGATGCTCCAAAACAGGAACGGTGTTCTGGAAACCGACCTTCAGCCCATCTCCGGCACCCTTTATGCCGACCAGCTGCATATCTCCAACATGGTGCACAACCTAGTGGACAACGCCATCAAATATTCCCCCGACCGCCCGCACATAAAAGTCAGCACCCTTCAGGAGGGCAACTGGGTTGTATTAAAGGTGGCCGACCACGGCATCGGCATCAGCAAGGAGAACCAAAAGCACATCTTTGAAAAGTTCTATCGCGTCCACACCGGCAACCTACACGATGTAAAGGGGTTTGGCATCGGCTTGAACTATGTTTCGCAAGTTGTGGCACTCCACAAGGGTCGTATCGAAGTGGAAAGCGATCTCGGTCAGGGTAGCACCTTTATCATTCATCTTCCTTTGACCTAGCCACACTCGCATCACCTCGCCCCAAAAGTCTGTTCCGGCCTATATCATCCCGAGTGCAAGATAGCCTTGTGCCGCCACGCCACAGCCACAAATCCGCCACGCCATTGCCGTAGCAGGCAGGGTAGGGGAGGGCTATCAAAGGCTTGCCTTAGTGCGCAACACTAGGTGCGCCGCTAGGTATAATACTCCCGGAATTTTAGACAACCGCATAGGTTGCAGAAAGAAAAAT
>CAZAAK010000050.1:0-19029 GCA_964483145.1 uncultured Bacteroidaceae bacterium | reverse complement strand
TTCGGGCTGGGTATTTATGCTCTTTTGAGTTTTACCGGACAGCAATAATTTTTTTCCATTCATATATGCTTGTGTATAAATCGTTTATAAATTATTTTCAACCAATTGGAGAAAAATTTTATCGTAATTCAATTTTTTGTCGTATCTTTGCAACCGAAATCAACACGAAAATCATTGCAAATATATACATTTGCCCAAGATTTGAGGTAAAGTGAACAGACAAAAGACTGTCAAAGATTGGTAAGCAGTTGGTGGATGTGGCGAACTTGGCGTGTACGAGGGTTGCCCTCATAGTTGAGAATGACGAAGTCGGCCCACATCATTTTTTCTTCGGCGGGAAATTGGTTTCGCATACGAGCTAGAATTTGCCCACGGGTGGCATGATCGCGCAATTCCAAACGCCGAAGACGCTCTTCTTGCTCAAGATAGACGCATACTACCTTGTCAACAAGGAGGTTGAAGCCATATTCATAAACAACGGCACTCTCCAAAACAACATACGGTGCATCACGATAGTAGCCTGCAAAAGTTCGAAAATCGTTCCACACTCGAGGGTGAACGATGGCATTGAGACGTTTGAGAGCCTCGGCATCATTGAAGACGATGTCGGCAACGGCGCGTTTGTCCACAGTACCGTTGGAACAGATGACAGACGATCCTAACACTGCCTTGACTTGCTGTACAAACACGGGGTCGTTGTAGTAAGTCCCTGCCACATCGTCTGCTACAAAGCACGGTACACCAAGATAGCGAAATTCGTTAAGAACCGTTGTTTTGCCACAACCGATACCTCCAGTAAGAGCAACAAGCATATTCCTAGTCAATAATTGTTACGTTTCAAACGGTTCATTTAATAATCACAAAGTTGATAGTCGAGGGGGCAACAGTTTTGATACGGGACTGTGCAGGGAAACGAGTGATGTAGACAGGCAACTCTGTGATCAAAGAGGTCGTATCATAGTCGACAACTGCCTGAAACTGTGTTTCGGAGATGTTTTGGTATTCACTGACCGAGACCCATATGGTGACATCAACATGGTCGGGGTAGAGACGTACCTGACGGGCAGAGCCTATGTTCCCAAACTCAACTGGAACGGAAACCGTTGCCTCCACATATCGACCTGCTGGGACAAAAATGCGGACACTGTCGGTAGAAGCGCGCACATCACTGTATTTCTTCCAAATCGGTTCCAACGCTAGCATAAAATAGCCACTGTCGGTAATATTGGCCACGGCCGCAGGAGCGGTATAGACCTCAGGAATCCGCTGCAAAGAAGCCAAGTCGCCATAAAGCCATACGGTATCGGGTTTTATCTCTGGCTCGCCAGAAAGGCCAACTTGGTCGGCAAAAACAAAATCAACGTCTCGCAACTGTGGCACATAAGCCTTACTACGGCGCTCCCTGGTGGCAAAGTGCAATTCCTCCAAAGAGCTAGAAATGCCTGAAGCTCCCGAAAAGTCGAATTGCCGACTCAAATTCTCAAAAAGTGCCTTATTGACTTTTACTGTCGTGTCGCCCAACGAACGAATGACAAACTGCTTGTCACGAACAGCAAAATAGATGTCTATAGCATTGAAACAACTAGAATTGAAAGTCACAGGAAGCACCGTATCGGCTTGGGTGACAATAAAACGCGAGGTATCAGCGCCAACCCACTGAATGCTAACATCAACAGAGTAATCCCTATGCTCAGACATAGAAACAACAAACCACACAATGGCTGTAAAAACAAAAATGGCCCAAAACTGGCGGTGCTTCATTTCAACCAATAATTGTCAACATCAGTTATTGTTTTGTGAAAAGACATCAACAGCGGCACGCACTAGCGCACCGCTTGCAAAGGGAGTGCCAACCAACCAATTTGAGCAGGCCTAAAAAGGTACAAGCCAACTCAATAACAATATGACCTACTTCTTGGACTGCTGCTGGGAAGGTTGCTCGGGGATAGGGGTAACCATAGATTTTTCGACGGTAACGACAACGCCGTTGGCAATTTCAACGTCTATAGTATGCTCTGCTATCTCGTGTACCTTACCATAGACGCCGCCACCGAAACTTACCCGGTCGCCTTTCTTAAGACCTTCGCGAAATTCGCGTTCTTTCTTGGCCTGCTTCTGTTGAGGACGAATCATCAGAAGCCACATGACCACAAAAATAAGGATTAGCCATACAATCATGCTATTGCCACCCTTACCACTGGCTGCGGCTTGGAGGAGGATAAATAATGGAGTGTTCATTGAAGATTGTTTTTGTTTATTGGTACGTTGTTAATTTGCTACTTGGGCTGTTATTTTCAACACCTGACGCGAAGGTTGGGCGTTGGATGAGACTACAACTTCCTGATATTGCTGTCCTACTTTGCCACGGGAGTTGAAAGATACCGTCACATAACCTTCCCCTCCCGGGGCGATGCGCCCCTTTGGATAGTCGGCCACCGTGCATCCGCAACTTGCATGACAACCGGAGATGACAAGGTCGTCGTTGCCTTTGTTGGTGAAATGAAAACTGAAGGAGATACTCTCACCTTCTGAGATGCGACCAAAATCATGAAGATCTTTATCAAAAGCCAAAGACGGCATGCCCACGGACCCATCATACCCCTCAGCGGTATTGGGGTTCTTGATGAGATCCACGTCAAAGTCGGCAGAACCGTTGCTGGAGTTGTTGCAAGAGATGCACAACAACAAGGCCAATAGCGGAAGCGGGTTTTTCATTTGTTTCTGATGCGTTTCTTGTAAAAAGTCAGTTATTATCGCGAGAATGGATATTTGCCACGTTGGGGTCAGAATAGTCCGACGAATCTTCTCCGCCGATTTCAGCAAGTGATGGGTTAATCAAGCCTCGGCCTGATTTGTGGATGCGTCCTGCAGACCGAAGTTCTAAAATGAACTTGTCCAAAATACCATTGATGAACAATTTACTACGCTCTGTAGAAAACTCTTTGGAGAGCTCAATATACTCATCTACTGTAACGCGTTCAGGAATGCTAGAAAACTCTGTGAGCTCGGCCACGGCCATATTGAGCATTAGGATGTCCATCAGTGCCACGCGGTCGTATTCCCATCCGTTGAGGTGGTCGCGAATCATCTTCTCTACATCCTTGAAATTTCGCATAGCAACTAGCAACAGATTGCGCGAAAAATCGAAATCCTCATTGTCTTTCTCATAACGGATGTCATACATTCGAGGAATAGGGGTAGCCTCATCGGTGGTGTCGTCAAGAGCCTTGAGCATCATAAAATTATACTGGGCAATTTGATCGAAATCGTCCTCCCATAGCAGACTTTGAGGATAAAGGAACTCGCGAAGGGGCTCAAAATTCATCAAAAACTTGAAGAGATTAAGTGCAAACTTCTGATCGGTCTCAAAAGAAGTTTCGGTGGCAAGATACTCTTTATATTCTGGAATTTTGACAAGCGTAGCATATGCCTGTCGGAAAATCTGGTCGTAATCGATGCCGCTCCAATTGACATTGGCCTTTTCACTGTGACGACGCAAATCAAAATTGCCGGCAAGGCGGAGAATGAAGATATTCTCTGGGATGCGGCGAATAGGATTGCGTTCTTCCTCGGTGGGGAGATATTTGCGCTGAGCTTCGTCCATGATAGTACCCGAATACTCGGCAAAATGGACAAGAGCAGCCAACTGAATGATACCTAAGTCGTTGAGTCGTTCAATATGGTGTTTATAATTCTTCTCAACGATGTTGAGGTCTACTGGGTCGGCCTTAGCAGAATAGATTGTCTGCAGAACTTTGGAACGTAGAAAATGACGGCTGAGCATTGGATTAAAGAATGTATTGTTTGGCTACGGGAAGTGCTTGGGCAATATTATAATACAATATTAATGATTTTGTTGGGAACAAAAACGACCCGCTTGGGTTGCTTGCCGTCAAGCCATTTTTGGGCCAACTTGTCAGCCATAACGGCAGCGACAGCATCCTGCTGGCTGATACCATTGGGAAGTTCCAAGGTGAAGCGCATCTTGCCATTGAAGGAGACTGGATAGGTAAAAGTATCCTGCACCAACATAGCGGGGTCGTATTCGGGCCACTTGGCATCGCAAACGGATGTGTCGTGCCCCAAACGGCTATAAACTTCCTCTGCAATATGGGGCGCAAAAGGCGCCAAAAGAACAGCCAACTTCTCTATAACCTCGTTGGAAACAGCACTAAGGGCCGAAAGGTCGTTGACACAAATCATAAAAGTGGAGACGGAAGTATTGAACGAGAAACGCTCAATGTCATCAGTAACCTTCTTGATTGTTTGGTGGAGGATCTTGAGCTCGGGCTTGGTAGCAGGCGCATCGGTACTACTCTCAAAGAGTTTCCAGAATTTTTTCAGAAAACGGAAAACGCCCTCAATGCCGTTGGTATCCCAAGGCTTGGCTTGCTCAACCGGACCTAGGAACATCTCATAGAGGCGCAGAGTATCAGCACCATAGTGAGCCACGAGATCATCCGGATTCTGCACATTAAACATCGACTTGGACATCTTCTCAACCTCCCAACCACAGACATATTTACCCTCCTCAAGCTCAAAACGTGCGTTGGCAAACTCGGGTCGCCATTGGCGGAACTTCTCGATGTTAAGAATGTCGTTGTTGACAATATTAATGTCCACATGGATGGGCACAGTATTTTCAGCGCATCCGGGTATATTTTTGGAAATAAATAAATTACTGTCGGTCTTGCTCCGGTACACAAAATTAGACCGACCTTGAATCATGCCCTGGTTAACCAATTTGTGGAAAGGTTCCTGCTTGACAGCCAAACCAATATCAAAGAGGAACTTATTCCAAAAGCGGGCATAAATAAGGTGACCCGTACCATGTTCCGCACCTCCAACATAAAGGTCCACGTTCTGCCAATAGCCGACTGCCTGCGGACTGAAATAGGCCTTGTCGTTATGAGGGTCCATATAGCGAAGGTAATACCCGCTAGAACCTGCAAAACCAGGCATGGTGCTAAGTTCAAGGGGGAATACATTGGCGTTGTCGATAAGGCTCTTGTCCACTACCTTGCAGTTCCGCTCATCCCAAGCCCACACTTGGGCATGACCCAAAGGAGGTTCTCCCGTGGACGTTGGTTTAAAATCCTTGACATCAGGCAATTCTAGCGGTAGACACTCTTCGGGTAACATATATGGACGCCCATTCTTGTAGTATACAGGGAATGGTTCACCCCAATAGCGCTGACGGCTGAAGATGGCATCACGAAGGCGATAGTTAACCGTGCGGTGCCCAATGCCCATCTTCTCAACCTGATCAATGACAGCCTTCATGGCCTCCTTGACTTTCATGCCGGTAAGCGGACCGCTATTGACGGAATAACCCACCTTGCTATCGATACTCTCGTTCCAAGTATTGGGGTCTGTAAGGGAACTAGGGTCGGGACTTGGTGCAACCACTTGACGAATAGGCAAATTGAAATGGCGAGCGAAAGCAAAGTCGCGGCTGTCGTGGGCGGGAACAGCCATGATGGCACCCGTACCGTAACCAGCCAAAACATACTCCGACACCCAGATGGGAATTCTCTCTCCGGTGAGAGGATTGACGGCAAAAGCCCCAGTGAAAACACCGGAAACTTTCTTCACTTCGGCCTGACGCTCGCGCTCGGAACGATTTTTGGCCCACGAAACATATGCCTCTACCTCAGCACGCTGCTCGGGAGTGGTAATTTGGTCAATCATTGCGTGCTCGGGGCAAAGCACCATAAAGGTGACGCCATAAATAGTGTCGGGCCTCGTGGTGAAAATCTCAAAAGCGTTCTCTACAATAGGCTGACCTTGACCTAGATATGCCTGTACGCCTAGCAAGAGGCCCTCCTTTTGGTCCACCGCCAACGGAAACCACACAGAGGCACCCTCGGACCGGCCAATCCAGTTGCGCTGAATTTCCTTTAGCGATTCAGTCCAATCAACTTCTTCCAAACCATCAACAAGACGCTGAGCATAGGCCGTGATACGCAAACTCCATTGGCGCATGAGTTTGCGCTCAACGGGGTAGCCTCCTCGCACACTTAGGCCGTTAACCACCTCATCGTTGGCCAAAACAGTGCCCAATTCAGGGCACCAATTGACGGGAATGTCGGCCAAATAAGCCAAGCGGAAATTCATCAGATAATCTTGGCGTTCTTCCTCCGTCATCTCCTTCCACGGCTTGTCACCTAGAGTCTCGATACTACCGTTTTCCAACCTCTCAACCAATCGGCTGATGGGCATGGCCTTGTCAAGTTCCTTGTCGTAGTAGTGATTGAAAAGCTGCACAAAAGTCCATTGAGTCCAGTGATAATAAGCTGGGTCGCAAGTGCGCACTTCACGGTCCCAATCAAAAGAAAAACCAATTTTATCCAACTGCTCACGATAACGGGCAATATTTCGCTCGGTGGTAATGGCAGGATGTTGCCCCGTTTGGATAGCATACTGCTCTGCAGGAAGGCCGTAGGCATCATAACCCATTGGATGAAGAACATTGAAGCCGCAAAGACGCTTATAACGGGCAAAGATATCGGAGGCGATATACCCCAACGGATGACCCACATGAAGACCCGCTCCCGAAGGATAAGGGAACATGTCCAAGACATAAAAATGGGGTTTGTCGGAGTCATTGGAGCAACGGTAAGTATGATGCTCACGCCAATAATTTTGCCACTTGGGCTCGATTTCGTTGAAGTTGTAATCCATTATTGTCTTCAGTTAACCTTTGTGCAACAGCCTATTACGACACTTTCCGCAAAGACGGTGAAGTTGCAAATATACATTTTTTTTTGGTATTACGGCTGTTTCGAACGGATTTTTCAAGCACCGATAAAATCTTCCGAGGACCAAAAAAAATAAAGGTAAGCAACCTTGCGTAAAACGGCACCATCGGCGAATGCCCATCAATCGTGTAGCCTTGAAGTGGTATTCAATTGCTTGTATCCGTCAACAGACATATTCAACCGTCTGATTTTCACTATTTATGAGCAGAACAAACACAAGTGGACAGCTTACCCTCTCCCCTAACGACCGCCTCCTAGCTACCATGTTTGAGCAAAACTCTGACCTAGTTCGGATGGATTGCCCAATACAGACCATGCACAAAATCATAAAACACTGTTTTAAAGAAATATAAAGCAATTTAAGAACAGTATGTGAAGAAAGTGCAAGTGATTGATGAGACATCAGTAACGTAGCCTTTTTGTTTGCCTTTTGTTTACGTTTCTTTTACCTTTTGTTTACCTAACATAAATAAAAGGTAAAAGAAACGTAAACAAAAGGCAAACAAAAAGGGAAGTTACTGGCACCCTACCAATACCTTATCGGTTGTCAGGAACAGGATGGCAAGGCCGCGGCGGATAGCACCCGTTGTTCAGTATCCTAGGTTTGCTAAATTCTCGAACAAACCCGTGCCTTTCGCACAAAAAAAACCATGTGTGCCACTTTTTTCGGCACGGGCTAAAATCCCTCAATACAAGAAGGCGTTCGAGCAGCGTACGTCATTCCCCGAAGCCGGTAGTTCCGAACCCATATTTGCTGCCTTTAGGCGATTTTTTGCCGTTTCGGTCAAAATATCTTATTACAGTCTTGTTACATCTATTTTTTTTTGTATCTTTGCAACTTGCCGAAGTGGCAAGTTAACCTAGTTAAACGTCTGCAATATTTTGTTACAGAACTAATTCTAAATAAGCAAAAACCAATCATGGAAGAACTGAACGAAAAGCAGAAACCCGCACAGAACGAGGATCTGCAACCAGTTGTCGAGCAAATAGCCAACGACAATGACTCCAATTCAAATCTGTCTCCCGAACCCGACTCAGAAGTCCAGCCCACCGAAACAGGTAGCGCTTCGGAAGTTGCCGATGTTTCCCTTGAGGGTGCAGCGCCAACAGCCGAAAATCCCAGTACTCAAGAGGAGAACGACTCCGAAGAAGCATCCTCCGAGGCAAAGCAAGAGCCCGAGGTGGACTATTCCCAAATGAGCCGAGAGGAGTTGTTGGCCGCTGCCAACGAGTTGATGCAGGAGGATGTGGCTAAAATCCGCAACCGCATGCGGGCCATCCGCCTTCAATTCAACACCTTGAACAAAGAAGTTGAGCAACAGGAAGTCAAAGCCTTCGAAGAAACCGGCGGCAACAAGGAAGACTTTAAATTTGAGAACGACCAGATTGCTAAGAATTTCTACCAGATTTGTGACTCCTACCGTGCCCGTCGGCAGAAGATGCAGGAGGAGATTGAAGTCCGCAAACAGCATAACCTTGAGGCCAAGCGCCAGATTCTGGAGGAGTTGCGCACACTGATTGACAAAGACGAAGAGACCTTAAAGCAGACCTACGATGAGTTCAATGCCATTCAGGAGAAATGGAAAGGCATTGGTGAGGTGCCTCGCGAGGTGATGAATGACCTTTGGCAGAATTACCACTACTTGATTGAACAGTTCTTCAATAAGGTGAATATAAGCAAGGAGTTGCGCATGCTTGACCTAAAGCGCAACCTAGAGCAAAAAATACAGCTGTGCGAACGCGCCGAAGAGCTGATTGTTGAAACCTCTGTGGATAAAGCCTTCAAAGCGCTTCAAGACCTCCGTACACAGTGGAAGGAAATCGGTGCCGTACCCTCCGAACAGAGTGAGGAGATTTGGCAGCGCTTCAACAATGCTGCAGACCAAATCAGCGAGCGCCGCCGCGAATATTACGACCAGCGCAAAGAAGAGCTAGAGCAGAACCTGCTTGCCAAACAGGCCCTCATAACTCAGGCCGAAGAGGCCACCAAGGAACTTCCGCAGTCCACCAAAGGGTGGAACGACACCACCGAGGCCCTTGACGAGCTACTGAAACTTTGGAAGAGCATCGGTCCTGTTCCAAGAGAAAACAACGAACAGGTATGGGCTAAGTTCAAGGGTATCATCGACAAACACTATGCCGACAAAAAGCAACATTTTGGTCAAGTTCGCGATGAGCAAGCCGAAAACTACCACAAAAAGCTTGACCTCTGCCTCCGCGCCGAAGCCATCGCCAAACGCGAGGACTGGAAGAACGCCACCGCTGACCTGCTCCAATTGCAAGCCGAATGGAAGACCATTGGACCTACCAGCCGCAAAGTTAGCGACAAGGTTTGGCACCGCTTCCGTAGCGCCTGCGATGAGTTCTTCTCCAAAAAGGGCGAACACTTCAAGCAACTCCGCAACAACGAAAGCGACAACCTAGCCCAAAAAATTGCCATTATTGACGAATTGAAGGCTTTCCCATTCGGCAACGACAAGGCCGAGAACCTCAACGCTATCAAGGATTTTCAGCGTCGTTGGGCCGAAATTGGGCACGTCCCAATGAAGGACAAAGACCGCATAATAAAAGAGTTTCGGGGATTGTTGGACCGTGTCTTCGAGAAGCTGAAAATTTCTGCCCGCGAGGCCGATGACGCTATGTTCCGTTCCCGTTCTCACAGTGCAACGACCCTTGGCAGAAAGTCCAGTGGCGACAACGAGGCTCAAGACCTACTCAACAGAATTGAGAAGTTGAAAAACGACCTCAAACTTTGGGAAAACAACATTGGCTTTTTTGGCAACAGTAAACAGGCCGACCTGCTGAAAGAGGAACTAGAAAAGAAGATGGATGCCACCCGTCAGGAAATTGCCTTGCTTGGCGTCCGCCTCAAACAGATGCAATCTCAGGCGGAAACCGACAACCACGAAACCGACGAATAGCCACAAATATCAACCAAGTTGTAAACTACCCAAAACAAGAAGACAACGAAAAGGTTTTTCATAATTCTAATAGCGCTAGCGGTCATAATAGTTGTGGCTGCTTGCCAGCACTCATCCAACGAAGCGGTGCATCTGCACCGCTTCGAAAGAGTGTTGTTTGATACCCCCACCGCACAGTTGCAAGGCAAGTTGCAATCTGTCGGGAACGAATATTCCACTGAATTACTGAACGTTCGGCCAAACAATCCGGAATTCATGCAGCAACTTGCAGGTTTTGTACAAGACCCCACTATGCGGGAGATATACCGTTTGGTGGACAGCGTGTTCGGTGACATGCAAACAGAGTCGGAAGAGTTAGGCGAAGCCCTCAGTCGCGCCCGAGAGCTCTTCCCTTCGTTGCACTACGACAAGGTCTACACTTTTATCTCCGGCATGTTCGACTACGACATGCGCGTTGGCTGCAACAACCACGAACTGGTCATCAGCCTCGACCAATACATTTTGCCTTATACCAAAAAATTCAACTATTTCGGCAGTCCTCTGTTTTTGGTGCAACAGAGTGGCCGTCAGTATCTGATAGCCGACTGCATGGAGGCCATCGCCCGCCAGCACATCGTTCTCCCTCAAGAAAGGGATTTGTCGCTGCTAGACTACATGGTAGCGGAAGGGAAAGCCATCTATTTTGCCCAACAGACCCTCCCCAACACAGCCGACAGTATACTCATGCGCTATAGCAAAGAGCAAATGGAGTGGATGAAGAAAAACGAATCCAACGTTTGGGGATACTTGCTACAGAACAAGATACTCTACAGCAACGACTACATTCGCTTTCACAACCTCATTGACGATGCGCCTAAGACCAACGCCTTCCGCGACTCCTCACCACGCACTCCCTACTATATCGGCTGGAAGATAGTGAGCCGATATGTAGAAAACACAAACGCCTCCATAGAAGAGCTCTTCGCGGAGACCGATGCACAGAATATCCTATCAAAATCCAACTACCGTCCTAAATGAGCAAGAACAGACAACCTTGGTTACGTGCCAGCAACATATATATATACCTATTATACAAGTCCTTGTTGGCTTTCCTTGTTTTACTGGTAGCACAAGCGTTTTTTTACTTGGACAACACCCGCATCTTCCATGTAGACGGCTTTAGTGAGTGGCTGGGTGTTCTTTGGGGCAATTTGGTTTTTGGCATTGCCACCATCGGATGCATGCTCATAGCCTACTATGCCGTCAACCTCATCCCGTTCAACTTTCGCTGGAACAAGCACTACCATCGCATTACTGAGGTGGTCTTTTATTACCTGCCTGTCTTGGCCATGTTGGTGGCAGACATCTGCGACTCGGCCTACTACCAATACACCTACCGCCGACTGAGCGGTGAGATATTCCGTTACCTCGGTATCAGTGGAGACATGGGCGCCCTTTGGCCCCATTTTGTTGTCGATTATTGGCATTCCACAGTTTTTGCTGTCATCATTACGATCGTATTCCTTTGGTTGGGTGGCAAGGTTCAGTTATTGCCCCGCTATCGATACCGTAGCCACCGTTTCAACGACATTTTGGGATTGGTGTTGGGGGCTTGTTGCGTGCTATTTCTCATCCGTGGAGGCTTTGGTAAAAACATCGAATGGCACGATACCACCAAATATTGTCAGGCCAAGAACTGTGCTTTGGTCACCAATAGTGGCTACAACATCGTGCGCACCCTCAATGGAGGCACTTTAAAAGAGTGCAACTATATGGACGCCGACAAAGCCCAAAAGCTTTACAATCCCGTTTTTGCGCCCGACACCAACATCACAAATGCCCGCACCGAGGCTTGCAATGGGTGGGCTCCCAATGCCGGACAGTGGTTGCAGACTTCCGCTCCCGATTCCACAGCAAACGGAACCCCTAGCCCGATGCTCCACCACAAGAATGTGGTAATTATTGTATTAGAGAGTTTCTCGCAGGAGTATATGGGTTGTTACAACAAGGGTATTATGCCTACCTTTACACCGTTTCTCGACTCCCTATACCAGCATAGCGTTGTCTATCAAGGTCGCGCCAACGGCAAGAAATCTATCGAAGGTATTCCGGCTGTTTTCGGCTCCATCCCTACGTTGATGACTTTTCCATTGATGATGAGCGACTATGCTGACGACAGCCTCAACGCCTTGCCCAATATTCTTGGTCAAAACGGTTATCACACGGCCTTCTTTCATGGAAGCTACAACGGTGTGATGAATTTCGACAAGCTTTGTCAGAAACTGGGATTCCAGGAATACTATGGACAGAACGAATACATGGCCGACCGACATGCCCAGAAGAGCGACTTTGATGGTTGCTGGGGTATTTTCGATGAGTTCTATCTCCAATATATGGTGCGCAAACTCAGCACTTTCAAGCAACCTTTCATGGCTGGTGTGTTTACCCTCTCCTCTCATCACCCATACACCATGCAGCCTGGGTATGAAAACGACTTCATCGACGGTCCTCACCCCTTATGCAAAGTGGTGATGTACAGCGACAACGCGTTGAGAAAATTCTTTGACGCAGCCCGCAGAACCGATTGGTACGAGAATACCATTTTCGTCATCACCGCTGACCACAGCGGACAGGGGTTGCACCGCCAATACAACGACTACGATGGATGGTATCGCATTCCCATGATGTTCTATATTCCTCTATACGAAGAGTTTTACGTGCCGCAATTTGGCACTAGCTGGAGTACCCACAAAGTTTCTCCCCGCTTGATGCAACAAACCGACATCATGCCCACCTTGCTGGATTATCTAGGCATCCCAGCCCACACAGTATGTTTTGGCACCAGTGTTTTCCGCAATCCCGACAACGGTTGGCAAATTGCCTACGGCAACGGATACTACCAATTAGAAACCAACGATGGCAAGGTGTCCGTGCTTGGTCAGGAAAAGGAAGAAGGCAACGGCAACATTGATTTGCTAAAAGCCATCGTGCAACAATACAACTACCGCCTCATCAACAACCAGATGAAGTAAGCCACAATTCCCAATACAAATAAACAACATAAACCGGAGACGATATGAAAAAGAGAATGCTAGTGATTGTCAACCCTATATCGGGTGTTGGCAGACAGAGAAAGATTGAGCGCCTACTATCCACCAACCTTAATCAGGACCTTTACGACTACCAAGTCCGCTATACCGAGCACATTCACCATGGCTCTACCCTAGCGCGCCAAGGCGCTGATGAGGGATTTGATGTGATAGTAGCGGTAGGAGGCGACGGCAGCATCAACGATGTTATCGCGGGCATTCACGGTAGCGATGCCACTTTGGGCATTATTCCATGCGGATCGGGCAATGGTTTGGCCCGTTGCATGAAAATCCCCTTAACGCCCTCTTTAGCCATTCGCGTGCTTAATCAGGACAACCAAGGGCTAATCGATACCATCACCCTCAACGACAAGTACTACATAGCCAGTATTGCCGGAGTGGGTTTCGACGCCTATATCGCCCGACTGATGCAAGCGGCCAAAATGCGCGGTTTTTCGTCTTATCTGAACTTGATTCTTCGCGAATACCCATCCTACAAGGAGAAAGACTACACCTTGGTAATTGATGGAAAGGAGATTAAGCGCAAGGCTTGGTTCACCACTTTTGCCAACAGCAACCAGTTCGGTTACAATGCTGCCATTGCTCCACAGGCAAAACTCGACGACGGCCTTATCGACATCAGTATTGTTGACAAAATTCCACTTGAACATGTCCCTATCACTGGACCCTTGGTTTATGCCAACCATTTTGAACTCAGCCAGCATGTGGAAATGTTCAAGACTAGTGAGGTTTGGGTGAGCGGAAATGTGGACAGATGGGTTAATATCGACGGAGAAGGTGAGAACGTAGGCGAAGACCTCCATTTTGTCAACCACAAGCAGAGCCTCAAGATATTAAAGCGTGACTTAAAGAAGCCCCTACGGTCCCAGTCCCCCGCCGAAGCCTTCCAGCTGATGCAAGACCAGATCCAAATGGTCCACGACCAGCTTCTACCTAAAAAGAAATGATGGATTCAAGCCTGTATACGGTGCAAACCACTACACCAGTGGACATTGCTCTAACCACCCACACCCTCAATCCATGTCCAAGAACAAGAATAAAATTGGTGTAGTCTACTCCACCAACCCCAATTATCAATACCAATATCAGGAAGACTCTGATACTACCGAAACACTTCCACCATATCGGCAGAAGCTCCACCTCCGCATTGAGCGTAGCGGCCGCGGAGGTAAGACTGTCACCATTGTGGACAATTTCGTCGGGACATACGACGACCTCAGCGTCCTCGGTAAAATTCTCAAAAGCAAATGTGGGGTTGGCGGTAGTACAAAAGACGGGCAAATCATCATTCAGGGCGACTTCCGCGACAGACTCGCTAACATCTTGCGCGAAATGGGCTATCCTATCAAATGAAAGCTACGACTTGACCGGATTCGACTCAAGTTCGCAATTCTTACCAAAGCAATCTTTGCCGCATACTCTACAGAACCCTCCCCCCTTTGAAAAAATGATTCGACCAATAGCTGTCCCCTAGACGACTGATAATAACTCCTCTCGAAGTGGAAGAGTGAGCAAAGATGTCGTTCTTGAGGAAAATGCCCACATGCGACACCCTACCTTTGCTGTTAGTAAAGAACACCAAGTCGCCTTCCCTTAACTCGCTCCGAGTAATTAATTGGCAATCCTGTTGCATGTCGTTGGCCACACGGTGAAGTCTTTTATTGTAGACCTCTTGGTATATACTACCCACAAAGCCCGAACAGTCAACACCATCTTTAGATGTTCCACCATAACTATAGGGGGTACCCATCCATGATTGTATGGCATCGTAGAGCGCCTCATTGTCCCCTTCCTGGCGTTCAATACCCAAGGCATTTACCTTACCCTCAGCCCTAGCCTCCTCCGAAGGCGCTGGCACATAGGGTACCTCTTTGACGTATTCGTCAACATAAAGTTCGCCCAAAGCATAATCCTCCTCCTCCAAATCGGTATTCAAAAAACGCTTAATGGTGTCGCACGAAAAAAACAATCCCCCACATATAAGAAGGAGACAAATCAAAACAATTTTTCTTTTCATAAGAATTCCTCAAATTTATGGCGAATCAACCACCGCCCCACACTACCCTATCGGCTCGAACGCCTTGTTAACATTCCAAAACTACTCTTCTGTCTCTTTGATAATGAAAATATCCTCGTTGTCGCGTTTCATATAGTAATGTTCACGGCCATAGGCCTCAAGGGCGTCCTTATTGCCAAAAAGATTCACAGCCTCCAAACTATCCTGACGAATATCCTCTTCAATAAGTCGGGCTTCTTTGTTCAAGTCGTTGAGTTCGCGTTTCAACCGATGAATAACCCGCACATTATTCTCTCCCAAGAACAAGAAGATAAGTAGGAAAACTAACGTTGAGGCTACATATTTGTTCCTAACGATTTTCCACAACCTAACAAAAAAGTGTTTCATATCGTGCTTACTTGCAATTGATTTCTTGGTTCGTGCCTATATGTACTTCCTTTTTCTCCATCTTTTGGCCAATGCTTTTGCCTTTGGATACTGGATGTTGACTACCTCACCTTAATACGCTGACCGTATTGGATTTTGTCGGACTTGAGGCCGTTAAGTTTCTTCAGTTTTTTCACTGTGGTACCATATTTGGCAGCGATGGAAGTAAGGGTTTCGCCACGTCGAACCTTGTGATAGGACACCGGTTTGGCTGCCCCGCGAGAACTCGAAACTTTGCCACTCGTAGAACCGCTCTTGTTTGCAACAACCGTTGGGGTGGCAACAGCCCGACGACTGATGGAATCCTCTGAAGCTGCAAAGATAGAATCAGCCCAAGAAATAAGACTGTTCATCTTCTCCGTGGGAAGGCAAAGCGGATAGGAACCACCCTCCCCAGGGATGTAGTCGGCTCGATACTGCGGGTTGAGCGACCGAAGCTCCTCCACAGACACACCGGTATACTGATTCACGTAGTGAAACAACATATTACGCTCCACCATAACGGTGTCGGTGCGCATCGGGATAGATGCACGCTTGGGGTGAAGCCCGTGTTCGGGATAAAAATTCATAATGTAGGTAGCAGCAATGAAGGCGGGAATATAGCCACGGGTCTCACGGGGCAAATAGGGATAAATCTGCCAAAAATCGTGTTTGCCACCCGAACGAGCAATGGCTTTGTTGATATTACCCGGACCGCAGTTGTATGCAGCGATAGCTAGATGCCAGTCACCAAAAACACGGTACAAGTCATGAATATAATGGGCTGCGGCATCGGAAGACTTGTAGGTGTCGCGGCGTTCGTCGATGATGGAGTTTACCTCCAACCCGTAATTCTTTCCAGTGGTGTACATAAACTGCCACAAACCGGCTGCTCCTACGCGGGAAGTGGCCTGCGGGTTCATTGCAGACTCCACAATGGTAAGATATTTGAGTTCTTCGGGGACATTGTACTTGGCCAAAGACTGCTCAAATACAGGAAAATAGAACTCCGATAGCGTCAGCATCACATCCAAACGGGTTTTCATGCGGTTGAGATACATGCGGATATAGGAACGTACCTCGGCATTGTACGTCATTGGGATAACCGTGTGGAGCGACTGTAGACGCTTGGCAATGACCGTGTCGGGAATTTGATCGAAAGCATAGTCGGTATTGATGTTGGCCCTATGCCGATGCGAGGTGGTGGCATATTTGTTCATTATGAAACTGTTAAGCAAACTGTCGTAGTTGGAGACAAACTGGTCGGCCATATCAGCAGCTTCGGGATTGGTGGGAGAGAACTGTGCCTTAGCCATGGGATTGAAAAACAGAAGGATAAGGACTGTATAGCAAATACGTTTCATAACATGCGATTTTTTTTTGCAAGGCGGTCGTCGGCAAGAATCCTAACTAGAGGAATCATGAGTTGTAGACAACAATATCAGAGCTATATGTGGCTAACCCTTGATGCTCACTCACATTAAAATGGAAGCCTTGTCGAGAGACAGACCCTACACCGTTATCAAGGTGCAAAAGTACAAAAAAAATCCATTTTGACAAGAAAATGATACCGACAGAATTATCAACATCACTGCCCCAAGCACACACAACCAACTGATAAAAAAAGGAATTACAATACCGCAAGCGAAGGAAACATTTCGGCATTCTTATCGATTCTACGCTAACCAATTCGAGAGTATACCAGATTTGGCATGCAAAAATGCAAGATACTTTACCATATGAATAAAAAAATATTCGTACATTTGCGTAGCAAAATTAGTTCTGCGTGACGCTCATCAAGCAAACCTATCCTTGTGACTGACAATAAAAAAAATGCCACAAATAACCATTAAAAAAACCCAAAAAAAGACCATGAGAAATAAAAACTTCCTTTCCCTCTTCATCATACTGTCGGCGCTCCCAGTTCTTCTGCAAGCCCATCCGGTCGAACCATCCAAAGCCCACATTGTTGCCAACAATTTTCTCAAATCCATAGGGGAAAAGTCTTTGATGCTACAAGATATCACATCCACTACCCCTTACTCTCTATTCTACACCTTTGCCACCCCCAACGGCAAGGGCTTTGTTCTGATTTCGGCCGATGATTGTGTGCTACCCGTGCTGGGCTATTCCACCACAGACCCTTTTGTGGTGGAAGGCATGCCTGAAAATGTCAGGAGCTGGCTCGACGACTATGAGCAGCAAATCCTCTTCTACAGGACACAAGAATCCTTTCAAACAGCCAATCTTTCCACTTCCGGTGACAATCCCGTAGCTAGCGAGTGGGCACGACTACTGAGTGACGACCCCACCCCAAAAACAACTGCCACAGCAGTTGCTCCATTAATCTCAACCACTTGGGGACAAGAGGTCTACTACAACCAGCTCTGTCCGTATAATTCTTCCACTGGGGCCAATTCCCCTACTGGTTGTGTAGCCACTGCCACCGCTCAGGTTATGAAATATTGGAACCACCCTACCACAGGTTATGGCTCCCGAACATACACCTACGGTACCTACCCAACCTTCAGCGCCAATTTCGGTGCCACTACTTATGACTGGAGCAACATGCCCAACGCCTTGACTAGTTCCAGTACCACCACTGAAGTCAGTGCTGTAGCCACCCTTATGCTACATGTAGGCATAGCCGTGGAGATGCAATACGGCACCAACGCTAGCGGGGCCTACACCTGCTGCTACGGTGACCTCGACTGGGCATCGGCAGAAAATGCTCTCCGCACCTATTTCAAGTACAAACCTAGCCTTCATCAGGTTGCCATTGAGGACTACACCACCACCCAATGGAACGCCATGCTAACGAATGAACTCACCTCTGGGCGTCCCATTCTCTACTCCGGTCGAGACTCCTCCAGCGGACATTGCTTTGTGCTTGACGGTTGCAATGTTGGCGGCCAGTTTCACATCAACTGGGGTTGGTACGGATACTGCAACGGCTACTATGCCATTGGTAGTCTCAATCCCACTACTGGGGGTACTGGCGGCACCGTTACTAGCACCTACAATCTCCTCAATGACGCTATTATTGGCATTGAGCCCAACAACAATTTTGGTAGCACCACTACCGTTTCTGTTTCTTCCAACAACACGGCCTACGGCACAGTTTCTGGTGGCGGTACCTATACCGGCATTGGTACCACCACTGTCTCCCTCCCCGCCACAGCCACCGCAGGTTGCCGTTTTACCGGGTGGAGCGATGGTTACAAATACAATCCCCGCACTTTCTACGCTAACGGAGGTTATCATTCTTTTGTGGCCAATTTCGAGCCACTCAGCGGCGACACCCTCGGCTATAGCCAGAACAGTTGCCTCAACACCCTCGGCTACACCTCTGGCACCGCCATTTGGGGCATCAAACTACCCGCCTCGACACTCTCCACAAACCATAGCCTCACTCATGTCAGCCTTTTTGTTGCCCGAACTGGTAGCTACACTCTTTCCATTCGTACTGGGTCCACATCGCCTTCCACTACAGTTTGTAACCAAGTTGTTTGCATTCCCGCCTCTGCGATAGGACAGTGGTACACCATCCCCCTTTCCTCTCCCGCCCCAGTCGATAGCACGCAAGCCGTTTGGATTTCGTTTTCTTACACCGATACTGCTAATGTCTATCCTGCCACCGTGAGCTACTCATGCGGCAATTCCGATGCCCTGCTTTGGGGTTCCGATCTCACCCCACTCACCTCATGGGACTACAGTTTTATGATTCGAGGCATCTTTGCCGAAGACACCACCTACTATACGCTAACCGTGCGCCCTAACAACTCCCTCATGGGTTCCACCCTCGGTAGCGGCATCTATGCCGAAGGCGACACCGC
>CAZAAK010000049.1:0-19058 GCA_964483145.1 uncultured Bacteroidaceae bacterium | reverse complement strand
AAATTTTTCTTTCTGCAACCTATGCGGTTGTCTAAAATTCCGGGAGTATTATAGACAGCAATAATTTTTTTCAGCCTTAAAAGTGGATGCCCGCGACCAGCCTTAAAGAGTTCTACTTTTCAGCTCTAAAGCGTGTTCGACTTTTTTATAGTTGCGTTGTGGCTTCGTCCTACCTTCGTCGTAGCTTCGTCCATTGTTCGGTAATGCTTCATCGTTGTACCGAGGAAATACCGAGGAAATACCGACGATATACCGAAGACGAGACGAAGCTAGGGGAAAGTTTCGGCATATGTTGCACCACGGCGCATGCACAGATATTCCCGATAGGGTCTTAAATTCTCAAATTCTTGATACGACAGAAAAATGGTCCCTGAAAATATATTTATCCGCGGAATGGAAAAAACTGAGAATGAGATTTATCCGCAGAACATAAACGGAATGTAGACGGAAGGGAGGGAGGGTAACTGTTCCGTATGAGTTCCGTCTGTGTTCCGCGGCAAAATTAAGACAGAGAACGGAAGTGAAGATTATATGGTTTTGATAGCAAATGTGTTTTTGATGCAGAGGGCGATTTAGTTAGCTTAACGTACACTCCAAACGGTTTCTATGGAAGGCAAATTAATTATGTTACAGCGGATGTCATAGAGGGTTAGGGGGCTCCGTTTTTTTTGTTGCTTTTTTTGTGGAGAGGACTTGTCGATGTGGGGGCTGGCGGTTGTGGGTTCTGCATGGAATCTGTTGCGGGGGGGGGCGGTGGTCTTGTGGAGTTCGAGAGAGGCTACTTTCGGGTTCAAGAAAGGAGGCCACAATAATGCTCGGCTGATTCGAGAGAAGCGAGCGCAATAATATTTTCCCGAATTCAAAAAAAGTGACTACCTTTGCTAGATTAATGAAATCGTGGCCGTGCTTGCAACTCGTTCGAAATTAGGCTAAAGGGAATATTGCGGGCAAGGTGTGCGTTTATTGGTAAAGGAATATTTGTACAAAACAAACATCTAAAATAGTTATGGCAAAAGAAAAAAAATTCATGACATGCGATGGTAACTGCGCTGCTGCCCATGTGGCATACATGTTCAGTGAAGTTGCTGCTATCTACCCCATCACGCCCTCCAGCCCGATGGCTGAGTACATCGACGAGTGGGCTGCCGGTGGTAGGAAGAACCTCTTTGGCGAGACGGTGAAGGTTGTGGAGATGCAGTCCGAAGCCGGTGCTGCCGGTGCTGTCCACGGGTCGCTTCAAGCCGGAGCTTTAACCACTACCTACACGGCTTCGCAGGGTCTGCTGCTGATGATTCCGAACATGTACAAGATTGCCGGCGAGTTGTTGCCGGGGGTCTTCCATGTTAGTGCGCGTGCTATTGCAGCCCAAGCCCTTTCCATTTTTGGCGACCATGCTGATGTGATGGCAGCTCGGCAGACGGGATTTGCCATGTTGGCGGAGAGTTCGGTGCAGGAAGTTATGGACCTAGCTCCGGTAGCTCACCTTTCGGCCCTCACCGGACGGGTGCCTTTCCTCAACTTTTTCGATGGATTCCGCACCAGCCATGAGATTCAGAAGATTGAAGCCTGGGATATGGAAGAGTTGCGTCCGCTTGTTGACCAAAAGGCCCTGAAAGCATTCCGTGAGAACGCCCTCAACCCCGAGCACAACGTCACCCGAGGCACTGCCCAAAATAGCGATGTCTACTTCCAGACCCGCGAACTTCAGAACAAGTACTACGATGCCTTGCCGGAAATTGTAGCCAAGTACATGGCCGAGATTAGCAAACTCACGGGTCGCCACTATGCCCCATTCACCTACTACGGTGCCCAAGATGCGGAGAATGTGATTGTTGCTATGGGTTCTGTTACCGAGACCATCAAGACGGTTGTCGACTACCTGAATGCGCAGGGCAAGAAGACGGGTGTGGTGACGGTGCACCTTTACCGACCCTTTAGCGTGAAGTACCTGATGGAGGTGATGCCCAAGAGTGTCAAGACCATCTGCGTGCTAGACCGCACCAAGGAGCCCGGCGCCAATGGCGACCCGCTCTATATGGATGTGGTAGAGGCCTTCAAGGGCAACGCTGGCGTGAGCATTATAGGTGGTCGTTACGGGCTTTCGAGCAAAGATACAACCCCTGCCCAGATTATCAGCGTCTTTAACAACATGGATGGGGAGAAGAAGAACCAGTTCACCATCGGTATTGTCGACGACGTGACATTCCGGTCGCTACCAGTGTTGCCGGAAATTTCCATATTGCCCAAAGGCACCTTTGAGGCTCGCTTCTATGGATTGGGAGCCGACGGTACGGTGGGAGCCAACAAGAACAGCATCAAGATTATTGGCGACAACACCGACAAGTACAGCCAGGCCTACTTTGACTACGATTCCAAGAAGTCGGGAGGCTACACCTGTTCGCACCTGCGTTTTGGCGACAACCCGCTGCCGGCACCTTATCTAGTGGGTACGCCAGATTTTGTGGCAGTTCATGTGCCTAGTTATCTGCGCAAATACGACTGCCTCCGCGGCTTGAAGGACAATGGTTCGTTCCTTTACAACTCGCCCTGGAGTGTGGAGGAGACCAAGGCCCAGCTGCCCGACTTTGTGAAGAAGTACTTGGCGCTGCACCACATTACTATGTACATTATCGACGCTACCAAAATAGCCGGTGAAATCGGGCTTGGCAACCGCACCAACACCATTTTGCAGAGTGCGTTCTTCAAGATTTCGGGGGTCATCCCCTACGACCTTGCCGTGGAGCAGATGAAGAAATTTATTGTCAAGTCGTACGGTCGCAAGGGCGAGGATGTTGTGAACAAGAACTATCAAGCTGTTGACCGTGGCAATGAGGTTGTGAAGGTGGACATACCCGCCGAGTGGGCCGAGTTGCCGTGTAGCACTGATTTTGCTGTTGAGAAACATGCCGATGACCCCGAGTTCATAGCCAAGGTGATGCGCCCGATGGTGGCTCAGTGCGGCAACGACCTACCTGTTTCGGCCTTTACGGGTTACGAGGATGGAACATTCCCCGCAGGCACCACAGCCTACGAAAAGCGAGGAGTGGCAACGGCAGTTCCCGAGTGGAACGGAGCCAACTGCATCCAATGCAACCAGTGTTCTTTGGTTTGTCCGCATGCAGCCATCCGCCCGTGCGTGATGAACGAAGAGGAGCTGCAGAAAGCTCCCGCTACGATGAAGGCCATTGACGTTAAAGTGCCCAAGGAGCTTGCCGGCATGCACTTCCGCATGCAGGTTTCGGTAATGGACTGCACGGGTTGCGGCAATTGCGCCGATATCTGCCCTGCCAAGGAGAAAGCCCTTGTGATGAAACCCTTTGAGAGCCAGCTTGGAGAGGCGGCGAACTGGGATTTCTCGCAAAAGAGCGTCACCTACAAGGATAACCTCATCGACAAGAAGGCTTCCGTCAAGAATAGCCAGTATGCCCAGCCACTCTTTGAGTTCAGCGGTGCTTGTGCCGGTTGCGGCGAAACCCCGTACCTCAAGTGCATCACGCAGCTTTTTGGCGAGCAGATGATGGTGGCCAATGCCACGGGATGCTCTTCTATCTATGGTGGTTCGGCTCCGGCTACCCCCTATTGCAAGAACTATCGCAGCAACTATGGCCCCGCTTGGGCCAACTCCCTCTTTGAGGACAATGCCGAGTTTGGACTTGGTATGGCCACGGCAACCCGTCAGAAACGGGAGAGCCTCCGCAGAAAGGTTGTTGAATTGCAGGGTGTTACCGCTCATGACTTTATGAAGGAGGCATGCCAGAAATGGCTTGATAGCTTCGACGATACTCTTGCCAACCGCAAGGCCACGGATGAGTTGATTGCCGCTTTGGAGAAAGCCGTTCTTCCCATTGACGGATGTATCGAATTTTTCGGTTCGGACAAGGCTAAGCAAATCTTTGGAGTCGAAAAAGCTGCCGAGCAGTTGCAGAAAGCCAAGGAAGCCAAGGCCGCCGGTCGCAAGATTTGCATCTGCCGCGGTTGTGAGCTTGAGAGCGAGCTCCTTGCCGAGAAGGATCACCTAGCCAAACGCAGCCAATGGATTTTTGGTGGTGACGGTTGGGGCTATGATATCGGATTTGGTGGTTTGGACCACGTCCTGGCCAGCGGTGAGAATGTCAATGTGGTGGTTGTGGACACTGAGGTGTATTCCAACACTGGTGGACAGTCCTCCAAAGCGACCCCCGCAGGAGCTGTTGCCAAGTTTGCTACCTCGGGCAAGAAGATCCGCAAGAAGGACCTAGGCATGATTGCCAAGAGCTATGGTTATGTCTATGTGGCTCAAGTAGCTATGGGAGCTAGCCAAGCCCAGTATTTCAATGTCATCAAAGAGGCAGAAGCCTACAATGGGCCCTCGCTCATCATCTGCTACGCTCCTTGTATTAACCACGGCATCAAGATTGGTATGGGCCGTACGCAAAACGAGGAGAAGAAAGCAGTGGAGTGCGGTTATTGGCATCTGTGGCACTTCAATCCCGCCGAGGAAGATGCAGGCAAGAATGGTTTCCACTTGGACTCCAAGGAGCCCGATTGGAGCAAGTTCCGCGACTTCATCATGGGAGAGGTTCGCTACAACAGTTTGCTCAAGACCTTCCCGCAGGAGGCAGAAGAGCTGTTTGTTGCCACCGAGCACAACGCCAGACTGCGCTACGAAGGCTATAAGAAACTTTCGGAGATTTAATTGAAATAGTCTCCGCATTAATCCGGGTGGTTCGTGAGGACTACCCGGGTTCTGATAAACAGAGAGGGCTGCCCGCGGGTATCCAATGGTGGGGAGGTGGCACGGTGGGGCGCGAAGGGGGAGAGATGTGCGCTATGCTGTCGTAATCAGCGGGTTGCGTATTATTCTTGCATAAAAGGTTGCCTAGGGGTATTATTTTTGTGTTTTTGGCTAGGAAATAGAAGATAAAAGGAAGCTATTTTTTGACGAAAGATAAGAATATCGGGTTGATTTTCAATAGAAAGAAAAAAATATTTTGTAGGTTCAAAAAAAAGTTGTATCTTTGCACCTGATTTCGACAGAAAGCGATGGGGTATTAGCTCAGGTGGCTAGAGCGTTTGACTGGCAGTCAAAAGGTCATCGGTTCGACTCCGATATACTCCACCAAACCAAGGGTTGCCGTGGGTGCGACCCTTTTTCTTTAGACGGGGTATTAGCTCATTTGGTAGAGCGTTAGGTTCGCAATCTAAAGGTAATCGGTTCGACTCCGATATACTCCACCGAGCTAGAGGCTACCTTAGGGGTGGCCTTTTTTGTTTATTGTGCGCAAGCCGCTAGATGTGGCAATGGGGGTGTATCGCTGCTGTTTCAAAAAAAGTTTGTATTTTTGTAAGTTGATGGAGCGGGAGGTTGGGGGGATAGATGGGTGTTGAATATGTTGGATGTGAACGGGATATGATGGAATGTGCCACGGGTAGTGGCAATGTTGGGCATAGCGGGCAGCAAGTAGCGTTTGACGTTGTTGCCATAAAGGGTAAGCAAAAAATGACATTGGATGAGATATAAGATTTTTTTGATATCAATGCTAGCGGCACTGATGGTTGCAGGATGTGCAAAAGCAGGGATGCCATCGGGTGGACCCAAGGACGAGACGCCCCCCAAGGTGCTGAACACGAAGCCAAAAAACGGTTCCACCGGCTGGACAGCCAGGGAGTTCATGATTCTTTTTGACGAGTATGTGGTGGTGAAGGATGCCGACAAGAACATCCTAGTGTCGCCGCCAATGAACACCAAGCCGGAATATGGAACAAAGGGCCATGCTGTGGTGGTGAAGATTAAGGATACGTTGCACGACAATACGACCTATCTCTTCCAGTTCAAAGAGGGGATTGCGGACTTTAATGAGGGGAATTTGCTGACGAGCTACGAGTACGTTTTTTCCACCGGAAGTAGCATCGACAGCATGACTATTCGCGGTCAGGTACTAGATGCCCTCACGCACAAGCCTTACCAGAGCGATGGCGTTATTACTGTGGTGGCTTTTGGTACAGACCAGATGCACCGTTTTGACAGTGTGCAGAATGTTTATTTGGACAGTTTGCTGAAGGCCGACACCTCCGGTGCCTTGACTGGAAAGATTGACAAGACGCGCCTAGCAGACAGCATAGTGGCTAAAGAAAAACCCTTGTATATGACCCATTGCGACAAAGAGGGTAACTTTGCAATGAACCATTTGCGCAAAGGGTATTACAAGGTGCTAGCTTTTGAAGACAACGACAACAATTTGTTGCTGAAGACGGGAGAGGCGGTTGCCTTTTTGGATACCTTGGTGCTGGCAGATCACATGCCCCCTGCTAGTGTCTTCCAAGCCGACAGTGCTGAGGTGGACTCGACAGGGGAAGGCCAGGCGGCAGAACAGGACAGCACGAGGGGGCGAATTCTTAGGGATTCGTTGGCGCGCAGAGTTGTGGATACATCAGCCACTTCAGTCGACTCTACCCGAAATTTGGTATTCGAAGCCCCAAAACCGAATGCCATCCTATATATTTCCCTACACAAGGAGGAGGTGCAAAGGCTTGCCAAGGTGGAGTTCAAAAATAGGGGGCAGATAGTGTTGGCTACGGTGTTGCCACTAACCGAACACTATTTGTTGCGTCCTTTGGACAGTACGGGTGCGCAAGCAATCTACATAAAAGCCAATGCCAAACGCGACACCCTAAACATTTGGATTGCGGACAAGAATTGCGACTCCATAACGTTGCTGCTTACCGACAAGGACTTGCGGGATACGCTGAATTTGGTCTATCGTGCTCCCCAAAATATTGCCTCCGGCGCGAAGATACCATCGAAAACGAAATCCAAGGAGACTGGACTTCTGAAAGGGTTGGTAGCGTCCAAGCATCCCTATTATGACACCCTTTGGATAGGTTTTGAACGACCTGTGCGAAGCATAGCCTATGGCGTACCCGACTCGATAGTGACCGTTTACGACCAAACGGACAGCACTGTAAGTTACTGCGGGGTGAAGTGGGTGGATACGTCCGGCAGGGGGGCCGTGCATTACCGCGCCATGATCGACTTTAAGGGGAAGCCAGGGGGGAAATATAAATTTACCGTACCAGCCAAGAGTTTCTATGATGTTTATGGTGCCATGCATCGCGACTCCCTCACTTTCAGCACCGAGTACACCAAGGTGGAGGAATATGGGAATATTGTGATGACCATAGACAGTCTAAGGGTGGGGACGAGAGGCGCGTATGGAATGGCTACCCGAGGTCGTGTTGTATCGGACAGCATGGGGCAGGATGGATGCGGCGAGCTTAACTCGGGGGAGGATTCGCGCGCGACTGAGAGTTTGGACAACGGAGTTGCCCCAGTGTTGATTCAGTTGCTCAATGAAAAGGGCGATGTGCTACGTCAAAAGGCTGTCCGAGGGCCAGCGAAAGTGTCCTTCGACCACTTGAAGGGAGGAAAATATGCCTTGCGTGCAGTAGTGGATAGCGATGGCAACGGCATATGGACGGCAGGCGATTACTGGAAACACCGTCAGCCTGAGGAGGTTATCTATTTTGGGAAAATATTGGAGCTGCGTGAGAATTGGGATATGGAGGAGCATTGGACAGTGGCATCGGGTGTTGCAACTGCGGCTCAGAGCGGGGCAGAGGACAAAATGAATCAATAGTCTGCGGGGCATTGGAGGTTGGTGGCGGGGCATTGCGGAAGCCCAGGCTGGCTGGGAACCTTTTGAAGGAATTTTATGCAAAAGAAACTGATCTCTGGGCTGTTCTGGGTGCTGTTGCTCAATTTGCTCATTAAGCCGTTTTGGATTTTGGGCATAGAGGTGGGGGTGCAGAATGCCGTAGCGGTCTCGGAGTACGGCTTTTACTATGCTATCTTCAACATTGCCTATATTCTCAACATCCTGTTGGATTTAGGCATCACCAATTTCAATACCCGCAATATTGCACAGCACCCTCAACTAATAGACAAATACCTAAGCAATATACTAAGTGTCAAAATATTGCTTTTGGGGCTTTATTTGGCAATAGCCTTTACAGTGGGGCTGTTGCAAGGCTATGGGTCGAGGCAGTTTGTGATGTTGGCTTTTCTGTGCTTCAACCAATTCCTCAACTCGTTGATACTTTATTTGCGGAGTAATTTTGAGGGGTTGCTGCTCTTTAAATGGGATAGTGTCATCAGTGTGCTGGACCGCGTGATAATGATAGTTATCTGCGGGGTGCTGCTGTGGTTGCCGAAGCATCCAGAGTTCCGCATAGAGTGGTTCGTTTATGCTCAGACGGTGGCGTATGTGCTTGCCGTTGTGATAGCATTGGTGGTGTTGCTGCGCAAGGTGCACTGGCATGGGCTCCATTTTTCGATGCCTTTCACCCTAGCGATACTGAAGCAGAGTTTGCCGTTTGCCCTGTTGGCAGTGCTGATGGCTAGCTACAATCGCATCGACCCCATTCTGCTTTCCAACCTGTCGCCTGTGGGACGAGGAGACTATTTTGCGGGTATCTATGCCGGTGCTTTTCGCCTGCTAGATGCGCTGACAATGATAGCTTATTTGGTTAGTGTGCCCCTATTGCCTGTCTTTGCTAGGATAACCAAGTACAGAGGGCAGGCGCACGCAGATTTGGCATCTACCACATGGTGGGTAACCTCCCTGATGCTGGTCTTTTCGGTTAGCTCTGCGGTCATTTGTTCAACGTTGGACAAGCAGTTGATGGAGCTTTTCTATAGGGAACATGCCAACGAATATGCCGCTGTATTTGGTGTGTTGGTCTATGGCATTATTCCCATTTCAATGACCTATGTCTATGGCACCCTATTGACTGCGGCGGGTAGGCTCAAGCAATTGAACATACTGGCTTTCATTACTTTGTTGATAAATATTGCCGTCAACTTGATTTGTATTCCGCGTTATGGTGCCGTTGGCTCGGCTTACGCTTCGCTGACAGCGCAGAGTTTTATGGCAGTGACTCAGATAGGGGTGTCGCTTTACACTTTTAACATGCGACCGAGCTTGAGGTATATACTAAAATTGGTGTTTTTTGCGTTATTAGTGGTTGGTTTCTGCTTGCTGACCCCCGAGATGGCGTGGTGGTTGAAGGCGTTGTTGGCTATGTTGTTGGCTATTGTGTCGGCACTGGCAATGGGGTTGATAAGGGTGCGAGAAATAGTGGCAACCTTGCGGCGGTAGGACTGGCCAAATGAGGAATTACGACATGAGCCGTGCTGTGGATAAAGGGCTCTACCACCGAGGCGGCGATACAACCAACAGAGCCCACATTTGGAAAAGATTATGAAGTCATACGTTTTTCCTGGGCAGGGAGCCCAGTTTGTAGGCATGGGTAAGGACCTTTATGAAAACAACGCCCAATGCCACGATATGTTTGAATGTGCCAACGGCATCGTTGGATTCCGTATTACCGACTTGATGTTTGCCGGCACCCCAGAAGATCTCAAGCAGACCAAGGTTACCCAACCGGCCGTATTCCTGCACAGCGTTATTTTGGCCAAATATATGGGTGAGAATTTCAAGCCCGATATGGTAGGAGGTCATTCCTTGGGCGAATTCAGCGCTTTGGTTGCTGCGGGGGCTATGGATTTTGAAGACGGTTTGCGACTGGTGGTTGCCCGAGCCAACGCGATGCAGAAATGTTGCGAGATGCGCCCTAGCACAATGGCAGCCATCGTGAAGTTGGACGACAAGACTGTAGAGGAAGTCTGCGCCGAGATTACTGCTGGCGGAGATGTGGTAGTTCCTGCCAATTATAACACTACCGGTCAGCTAGTTATCAGCGGTACCATGGAAGGTGTGGCTAAGGCTTCGGAGAGGCTGAAAGAGTTGAAGGGACGTGCCATTCCTTTGGCTGTGGGTGGAGCTTTCCACAGCCCATTGATGGAGCCTGCGCGTGTGGAACTGGCTACTGCCATCGACAAGACGGTTTTTTACACCCCCATTTGTCCATGTTACCAAAATGTGGATGCATTGCCTCAAACTGATGCCGAGCAGATAAAGCAGAACCTCATCAAGCAACTTACTTCGCCAGTGCGTTGGACTGTTACTGTGCAGAATATGATTAAGAACGGTGCTACCGAGTTTATAGAGGTGGGCCCGGGTACCACGCTGCAAGGCATGGTGAAGAGAATTAGCCCAGACGTGAATGCGCACAGTGCGTTGACCGAGTAATAGTGGGGTAATTGACCTGAGAGGAGTGGGGCTGCCGCAAGTGGGAACACTAACGCGGTCATGCGACTACGGTTGAAAGCAGTGGCGTGTGCGTCCGATGAAGGGGTAGCCCCCTTGCTCACTCTAGAAATTGGTCTTTGGCTTCGAACCTTTAGGCTTATCATGAAACATAGGTTTGTTTTTTTGTTGTTGCTTTGCTTGGCAACGGTGGCGCAGGTGCAAGCTCAGTTTTATGTAGGGGTGCACGGTGGGCTGACGCTTCCCGAGGGTATCTATTCCGAGTCCCGCATGAGCGACAATGGGTGGATGTTCACCGAAGGGCATCAGTGGTTGGCGGGAGCAGGCAAAGGGTGGTCGGCGGGAGTGGACATGAGTTTTGCCATGCCGTTCCATCCTTCGTTGGAGCTGGTCCTGAGTGCTGAATATATGCAGAGCGGGGTGAACAAAGATGTGAAGGACTACTACGACTATATCTACCGTGCCCGTTACAGCAATTGCGCCAAATATTCGATGCAACTGCCGAAGTTCCGCAATATTCCTGTTCTGTTGGGTGTACGCTATGCTTACCCCGTAACCAAGGGCATTGACTTTTATGGCGAGGTCTTGGCGGGTATCAACGTACGTCACATTAGCGACTGGACATTGTCGTATGCCTCTGGCGATTGGAGCACGGGAGATGGACAGCAGCTAGCAGAATACAACAACGAAGACAGGCGGGTATATGAAAAAGCTACCACATTTGCCTTCCGCGTAGGGGCAGGCTTTCTTTTCAAGAAGAAGGTGACAGTAGGGGCTGATTTTAATATTCTTGGGCCTAGTCCGCTAGTATGGGACCGCACTTCCACTATCCGCTACAGTGTCTACGGCGAAATGGTCGAACACAGCACGACACAACATGTGGTTTACAGTAACCTTAACCCCGTCATGGTGAGGGTACATGTAGGCTTTCGGCTAGCGCCGTTTAAAACCCGGACGGTGCAAGATTGGTAGTATGGCTATTGGCCGTCGTTGTTGGTGATGGCTTTGGTTTTTGCACGGCGGAGCTCGAAGTCGCGGCCAAGGTATTTCTCGCGGACATCGGGGTCGGCGGCCATCTCTTCAGGGGTACCGTGGTGCAGGACAGAACCTTCGTAGAGGAGGTAGGCGCGGTCGGTGATGCTAAGCGTTTCGTGGACGTTGTGGTCGGTGATGAGGATGCCGATGTTGCGATCCTTGAGGTGAGCCACAATATCCTGAATATCTTGCACGGCAATGGGGTCGACGCCGGCAAAAGGTTCATCAAGAAGCAGAAATTTTGGGTCGTTGGCTAGGGCACGGGCAATCTCGGTGCGGCGGCGTTCGCCACCAGAGAGTTGGATGCCTTTGTTGTGACGGATTTTTTCCAACCCAAATTCCCGAATGAGCGACTCGCATTTCTCGCGGCGTTGCTCCTTATTGAGGTCTTTGCGAAATTCGAGGATAGACATGATGTTGTTCTCCACAGTCATTTGGCGGAAAACGGAAGCTTCCTGTGCCAAATAGCCAACCCCTAATTGCGCGCGTTTGTACATAGGCATTTTGGTAATTTCCTTCTCATCAAGGAAAACGCGACCCGAATAGGGCTTGATAATGCCCACAATCATGTAGAAAGTGGTGGTTTTTCCAGCGCCGTTGGGGCCGAGCAGCCCTACGATCTCGCCTTGGTGGACATTAACGCTCACCTCCTTGACAACGGTGCGCGAACGGTATATTTTGACAATGTTATCGGTTCTAAGTTCCATTTTTGTATTCAGTTTCTGATTCCGAACTTTCTTTGACGGTTTTGGGGAATGATAGTTGGTTAGATAATACCCTCGCGGAGAATGTCGTGCAGGTGAAGGATACCGAGGTATAGGCCATCGGGGTCGGTGACGATGAGTTGTGTTATGCTGTTGGTACGCATCAGTTGGAGTGCACTAACAGCGTATTCGTTTTCCTGGACACATTTGGGATTGCGCGACATGATGTCGGAAGCGGTGAGAGTGTCGATATTGGTGTTGGTTTTGAGCATGCGCCGGAGGTCGCCATCGGTGATAATACCTTGGATGACGCCAAGGTTTTGGGGGTCGATTACCACAGTGCAACCCAACCTGCGGGAGGTCATCTCAAGTATGGTGTCGCGGATAGAGGCTGTTGGGGCAACTTGTGGTTTTTCGTTCTGCTTGTAGAGGTCGCCGACACGCATGTAGAGTTGTTTTCCGAGGGCACCACCCGGATGGAAACGGGCAAAGTCGCGGGCAGTAAAGTTGCGACACTCGATAAGGGCTACAGCTAGCGCGTCGCCCATGACTAGTTGGGCGGTGGTGCTACTGGTGGGGGCAAGGTTGTTTGGGCAGGCTTCGTGTGCCACGGAGGTGTTCAGCACAATGTCGGCTTCGTGCGCCAAAAAGGAATCGGGGTTTCCTACGATGGCAATGAGTCTGTTGCCAAAATCTTTTACCAAAGGGATGAGCACCTTGATCTCGGGAGTATTTCCACTCTTGGAGATGCAGATGACAACGTCGTCTTGCTGTATCATACCCAAGTCTCCATGGATGGCATCGGCGGCATGCATGAAGAGGGCAGGAGTGCCGGTGCTGTTGAAGGTGGAAACGATCTTTGTGGCGATATTTGCGCTCTTTCCAATACCAGTGATAATAACCCGTCCGGAGGCTGAAAAAATGGTTTCAACAGCATCAGAAAAGCTGTTGTCGATGTACTTTTCGAGTTCCTCAATAGCTTTTTTTTCGTCAGCAATTACGTGAATTGCAATATCTTGTATTTCTTTACTTGATTTCAAGGCTAATTTTTTTCTGTAATCTAAATATTTTTAGTAACTTTGAATTGCAAAATTACATGTTTTTTTTGGATTATGATAGATTTGCACGCAAAGTTAAAAGAAATATTTGGTTTTGATAGCTTTAAAGGTGACCAAGAAGCCATCATCAATAGTATTTTGGATGGTCAGGACACCTTTGTTATCATGCCTACGGGGGGTGGAAAGTCGCTCTGCTACCAACTGCCTGCTATGATAAGTAGAGGTACTGCCATTGTAGTATCTCCTCTCATTGCCTTGATGAAAAATCAGGTTGATGCGGTTCGATACACTTCGGGGCAGGATTGCGTGGCACACTTCTTAAACTCTTCCCTTTCCAGGGTTCAGGCCAAAGAAGTGAAGGACGATTTGCTGCGGGGTGGCACCAAGCTACTGTATGTAGCGCCGGAAACACTCTCAAAAGAAGATGCAATAGAATTCCTCAAACAGATAGAAATCTCGTTTTTTGCAATTGATGAAGCGCATTGCATCTCGGAATGGGGGCATGACTTCCGGCCCGAGTACCGCCGGTTGCGTGAGGCTATCGACAGCATCAACATCCACTCGCCCATACTTACCCTTACGGCTTCGGCCACGCCCAAGGTGCAGCAGGATATTATCAAGAACTTGCACATGGAAAATGCAAAGCTTTTTGTCTCTTCCTTCAACCGCCCGAACCTTTATTATGAGGTGCGTCCCAAGCCCAACGACACTATTGAGTTGCACAAGGAAATTATCAAGTTCATCCGCGAGAATGAAGGTAAAAGCGGCATTATCTACTGTCTGACCCGTAAAAAAGTGGAAGACCTAGCCGAGATGCTGACACTCAATGGCATCAAAGCATTGCCTTATCATGCCGGCTTGGACAATAAGGTGCGCGCAGAGAACCAAGATAAGTTTCTGATGGAGGAGGTGGATGTAATTGTGGCAACCATTGCTTTCGGCATGGGTATAGACAAACCCGACGTGCGTTTTGTTATTCATCACGACATCCCCAAGAGTTTGGAAGGCTACTATCAGGAGACCGGTCGTGCCGGACGTGATGGCGGCGAGGGCAAGTGCATTGCCTTTTACTCGGAACACGATGTGGAGAGGCTCTACAAATTTTTTGTAGACAAAAATATTACCGAGCAGGAAATGGCCAACCAATTGGTGCAGGAGGTGGTCAGTTATGCCGAGTCGTCGGCTTGCCGTCGGCTGAACCTGTTGCGCTATTTTGGTGAGGATTATAACCAAGAAAACTGTGGTTGCTGCGACAACTGCCTGCATCCCAAGCCTAAGGTCCCCGCCAAGGAAGAAATGCAGTATGCTTTGGAGACCATCCTAGCTACCAAACAGGCTTTTAAAGCTAAGGATATTGTGGATGTGATGTTGGGAAGAAAAAACAGCAACACCAAGATCTACAAGCAGGACGAATTGGAGCAATGGGGCCAGGGTAAGGACCACGACGAACTCTTTTGGAAAGCAGTGTTGCGGCAGGCTGTCTTCGAAAAATTACTCACCAAGGAGATTGAGATGTATGGGGTGCTCAAATTAACACCTGCTGGGCACAAATTCATCAAAAAGCCCTATGACATTACTGTTGCCTGCGACCACAACTACAGCGCCTCGGCCACCAGTGACGACAGTGACGAAGTGATGCCATTAGGTGGTGCTGTTGCTGCTGGCGATGAAGCCCTCTACGCCCAATTGAAAAGCCTGCTTAGGTCCATTGCCCAAAAGGAGAAATTGCCGTTGCATGTAATTTTTGAGGATCGTTCCATCAAGGATATGACCATTCAGTACCCCTGCAATGTGGAGGAGCTGAGCCGTTGTCAGGGCGTAGGAATTGGCAAAGCACAGAAATACGGGCAACCTTTTGTTGACTTGATTAAGTCGTATGTGGAAGATAATGAGATTGAACGCCCACAGGATATTGTGGTGCACAGTGTTGCCCACAAGTCGGAAAACAAAATCTACATTATCCGGTCCATCGATAGCCGCAAATCCTTGGATGACATTGCTCGGGGCAAAGGCATGACTATGGATGAACTGATGGGTGAGATGGAACGCATCATCTCTTCCGGCACCAAGCTCAACATAGATTACTATATCAATGAGAATATCGAGCAGGAACATCAGGATGTGCTGACGGACTATTGGCGCGAGTCGGAAAGCGGCGACCTGCAGGAGGCTTACGATGAATTTGCCGATGACGACGATTACACCGAACAGGAAATCAGGCTGATGCGAATCAAGTTTTTGGCAGATTTCGGATATTGACGTTCTTCTAGAAAACAATGTTTTTTATGACAAGGGAGTTGGACTATTTTGCTGTTCGAATGCTGTTGCTTGTGACAATGGGTGTATGTGGGACATGCGCTATGGCGCAACAGGACAAAGGGGTGAAAGTATCCAAGAAGGTGGGCGTTGTGGCGCATCGAGGGTTCTACAAATACGAGGGCTCGGCAGAAAATACCATATCGGCAATGCAGATTGCAGTAGATCATGATTTTGCGGGTACCGAATTCGACATGCAGTTGACGGGTGACGGTGTGGCCATTGTTCTCCATGACAATATGCTGCAAGGTTTGCCCATTTGGGAGGCACCCTATAGCGAAGTGATGGAACACCCAGCTGCTACTCTTTCCAATGGCGAGAGGATTCCTACGCTCAAGGAGTTTCTGGAAAACTATACCAATGCTTTGGCGCAACAATCGGCAAGGGGTGTCTCTACCCGTCTTTTCTTTGAAATCAAGGTGCACTCCGATGGCGGCAAGGTCGCCTCAGCGGCAACAGCGGCAGTGGAAGCGGTGAAGCAATGGGGCCTTGAAAAAAATGTATGCTTTATATCCTTTAGTCTGCCTATATGCAAGACGATTATCGGGTTAATGCCAACTGCTTCGGTTGCCTATTTAGGTGGCGATGTCCCGCCTGATGAATTGAAGTCGATGGGCAGCAATTCCATTGACTATAACTATAAGGTACTGCAGGAACATCCCGAATGGGTCTTGCAGGCCAGGAAGTTGGGGATGAGTGTTAGTGTATGGACCGTTAACGACGAGGATACCGCACGGCAGATGAAAGAACTGGGTGTGGACTTTATCACCACAGACTTGCCGCTGGATGTGACGGAGTGGCTGGAGAATTGAATTATTGCAGTTTATAAACCGAAATCAACGAAAGAATATGATTACCCCAGGAATAAAAGGATATCAGGAACAGATTGTTACCGAGGAAGTTA
Source organism: uncultured Bacteroidaceae bacterium (assembly GCA_964483145.1). GTDB lineage: Bacteria > Bacteroidota > Bacteroidia > Bacteroidales > P3 > Colimorpha. Next base: position 2,893 of record CAZAAK010000049.1, on the reverse strand, counting down.
CCGCAGCACGTATTGGTAGCGGTTTGGTTAAAGTTTTTGCCACGCCTATGATGGTAGCCCTCATTGAGCAGACTTGTTACGAGAGCGTATTGCCTTTCCTAGAAGAGGGACAAGGCACTGTAGGCACTTTGGTTAATGTAACTCACAGTGCTGCCACTCCCGTAGGCATGCGCGTATGGTGCGAGAGCGAGCTAGTGCAAGTGGACCGACGGCGGTTGGTCTTTGAGGTAAAGGCCTTTGACGAGTGCGGCCTTATTGGTGAGGGACGGCACGAGCGCTTTGTGATAGAGTCGGCTAAGTTCCAAGCCAAAATCGATGCCAAGGCAAAATGATGGCTATGCATAGCAGGTTCGGAGGAACAGACTTGACAGGTCTCCTACGCAAATAAATATGGGTAGATTCTAATGGATATGGGTAGATTCCAATATTTCTTATTTTTTGCTCTACTGTTTTATTCCGTTGCAGTAGAAGCCCAAAGCAATCCTCCGGCTTCGTTCGGCCCTTGCCCCACTGAGGCCCAAGTGCGCTGGCAACGTATGGAAATGAACATGTTCTGTCATTTTGGACCCAATACCTTCTCTGGCAAGGAGTGGGGTAGTGGCAACGAATCGGCGGATATGTTCAATCCGTCTCAGCTCGACTGCAATCAATGGGTTGCGGTGGCTAAAGGTGCTGGTTTCAAAGGTATCATCATCACAGCCAAGCATCACGACGGTTTCTGTTTGTGGCCCAATCCGGCCAGTGGCCATACCGTGCGTGAGAGCAGTTGGCGTAATGGAGAAGGGGATGTGCTGTTGGAACTTTCCCAAGCTTGCCGCAAAGGGGACATAAAGTTTGGCGTTTATATCTCCCCCTGGGACCGCAACGACCCCACTTACGGAACGCCACAATACAACGCAACCTTTCTCCGCACGCTTGAACATGCTTTGACCCGCTACGGTGAAATTTTCGAGCAGTGGTTCGATGGCGCCAATGGAGAAGGCCCTAGTGGAAAGAAACAAGAGTACGATTGGTCCCTTTTCAATCGCACTGTGATGCGCCTGCAACCTCAAGCTCTTATCTTTAGCGATGTAGGCCCCGGTTGCCATTGGATGGGGAACGAGCGGGGCGTCAATGGTGAGACTTGTTGGTCGCGCCTCAACACCGATGGCTATCAGCCGGGCCCGTTTGCGCCACCTGTGGCGTTACTTAATCAGGGCGAGCGCGACGGCAAATACTATATCCCCGCCGAGGTGGATGTGTCCATCCGTCCAGGTTGGTTTCATCACAGGTGCGAACACCTCAAGACCGTGCAGCAATTGCTTGGTATATATTACAGTAGTGTTGGCCGCAACAGTGTGTTGCTGCTGAACGTCCCGCCCGACCGCCGCGGTTTGATTGATGCCGAAGATTCGGCGCGGGTGATGGAGTTCCGTGCTGCTTTGGATTCCATTTTTGGCAACGATTTGGCAAGGCATGCCTACGTTTACGCCTCTAATGTGCGAGGAGGGGGAGCATGGAACTTTCGTGCAGCCAATGTCACTGACACCAATTACCATAAATATTGGGCCGTGGACAATGGGTGCCTCCACCCCACGCTCACACTCTCTTTTGCTCAGCCCGTCACCTTCAACCGGGTGATGTTGCAAGAGTACATCCCGTTGGGGCAACGCGTGGAGAACTTCGAGGTGTTGGTGCTCCGGAACGGTAAGTGGGAGGTCATTGCTACCCCCACAACTATTGGCTACAAACGCATCCTTCTCACCCCCACATATACCACCAAAGGCGTTCGCATCCGCTTCACTGGTTGCCGTGCATGCCCTATTATCAATCGGGTGGGGCTGTTTCTCGATAATATCTACCAAGGCAACACGTCCGACAATATAAATTATTAAAGTACAGCACATATTGAAGAACCGTAGTCAACTTATCGGCCATCTGGCCTGTTTTGGCGCCTATGCCATTTTCGGACTTAACATTGTCTTTTGTAAAGATATTGCCAATCAGGGTAGTTTGTCGCCTGTGGTGCTGTTTACCTTCCGTGCTTTCTGCGCGGGAGCGCTGTTTTGGCTGTTGAGTCTTTTTACCAAGAAAGAGCCGGTGTCGCGGAAAGACCTTTTAGGCATATTGGGCGCTTCGTTGGTGGGGCTGGTGGTGCCGCAACAGACATTCCTTTACGCCATTTCCATGACAACGCCCATCGACCTTTCGGTGGTAAACTCCATCACACCCATAATGACTATGTTTGTGGCAGCCATCTTCCTCAAGGAGCCTGTTACTTGGAAGAAAGCCGGAGGAGTGCTACTCAGCTTTGTAGGTGTAATCTGGCTTATCTATCAGTCCAGTCACTCAGGAGGGGCTGAGCATTCCAGTCCGTTGGGCATTGCCTTGGTTATTGTTAACGCGCTCAGTTTTGCCATCTATTTGGGTGTGTGCCGCCCCATCATCCAACGCTACAGTGTGGTCACGCTGATGAAATGGATGTTCCTTTTTGCCTTTATCGTTGTTTTGCCGTTTTCCTTCGGGCAAGTGGTCAGTATCGATTATGCAGCTATTCCTAGGCAGGTATGGTGGGAGGTGGCATACCTTATTTTTCTTGCCACCTTTGTTGCCTATTTTCTTATTCCCGTTGGCCAGCAACGTATTCGGCCCACGTTGGTTAGCATGTACAATTACCTACAACCCGTTATCGCTTGCATTGTAGGCGTCTCCATTGGTATGGACCGCCTCACATGGATGAAGGTGATAGCGGCCATCCTTATTTTTTCCGGTGTGGCCATTGTTAACCAAAGTCGTGCTCGACAGCAGTAAGGCTGAATTCAACCAACAAATGCAACAGAGCCAGATAAGGTTGGTTATCCGATTGTCCTGTGCAAAGATAGCAGTTAATTTGGAAATAGGAGAAATAAAGCCC
>CAZAAK010000048.1:0-19733 GCA_964483145.1 uncultured Bacteroidaceae bacterium | reverse complement strand
ACAATGAGTATAACTGAATATTAACCCTGTCTAAAAATGGGGAGTACTATAGAAGTGGCACAACTGCAAGAAAACAGAAGTAGAAAACAACCCAAAATCCGCCTTTGATTGAGGATAAATGACCGCCTTGGCATTGCCAAACACAAAATCGGCAGCGATGCGGCATCTATCCCGAGTGCCAAGAGGCGCAGTTTCAACCTTCCGGGCACTTCCGCGAGGGTCGGTTGAGCGCGGCGAACATTTTTGTAGCGAAAAAACAACAATTGAATAAAAAAGTGTATTTTTGTAGGATAGACTGATAATTAAAATCGTCATAAAATACTGTAATTATGTACACTAAGTTTCAAGAACACCTACAGAAAGAATTGGCTGACATCGAAGCTGCCGGCCTGTACAAGCATGAACGCGTCATTGAGAGCCCTCAAGGTGCGGAAATCATGGTAAAGGGTCAGAAGTGCCTCAACTTCTGCGCCAATAACTACCTCGGCCTCGCCGACAATCCCCAGCTTATCGAAGCCGCCAAGAAGGGTATGGACGCACGTGGATACGGCATGGCATCAGTCCGCTTCATCTGTGGTTGCCAGGACCTGCACAAGCAGTTGGAACAAAAAATCTCCGAGTTCTTTGGTACGGAGGACACCATCCTCTATGCAGCATGCTTCGATGCTAACGGCGGTGTCTTTGAACCCTTGCTGACCGATCAGGATGCCATTATCAGCGATGCCCTCAACCATGCCTCCATCATCGACGGGGTGCGTTTGTGCAAAGCTCAGCGCTACCGCTATGCCAACGCCGATATGGCAGACCTTGAGGAGCAGTTGAAAGCTGCCCAAAAGAACCGGTTCCGCATAATCGTTACCGATGGCGTCTTTTCGATGGACGGCAATGTTTGCCCCTTGGACAAGATTTACGAGCTGGCACAGAAATACGATGCCATGGTTATGGTGGACGAGAGCCACAGCGCCGGTGTTGTTGGTAGGACTGGCCGTGGCGTGACCGAGCGTTACAACCTGCGTGGCAAGATCGAGATTCTCACCGGGACCCTTGGCAAGGCCTTTGGCGGTGCTATGGGCGGTTTCACCACCGGCCGTAAGGAAATCATCGACATGCTACGTCAGCGTAGCCGTCCTTACCTCTTCTCCAACAGCATGGCTCCCGGTTTGGTGGCAGCCGGCATACGCATGTTTGAGTTGATGAGCGAGACCAACGACCTGCAGGACAAGCTGCACGAGAATACCGACTACTTCCTGCGCCGCATGAAGGAGGAAGGTTTCGACTGCAAACCCAGCGAGAGCGCCATCTGCGCTGTGATGATCTACGACGCTGCTAAGAGCCAGCAGTATGCTGCCAAGATGCAGGAAGAGGGCATCTTCGTCACTGGCTTCTACTATCCTGTGGTGCCTAAGGGTCAGGCGCGTATCCGCGTGCAAATCAGCGCCGCTCACGAGCATGAACACCTCGACAAGTGCATCGAGGCCTTCAAGAAAGTCCGCAAGGAAATTGAGGGGAAATAATCCGATAACCATCGCGGCGGCAATGCCGTCCGGTAAAAGATGGAGGCAAACACTGCTCTAAGGGTGTTTGCCTCCTGTTTTTTTGTACGGGGGCGGCCGTTTTATCGCTGTTAGGTTTAAGTTCGCTACACATGCCTGGGCTCTCTCTAGCTTTGAGAGGGTAGGGGATGGGAGGGGCATGTTTTTTTTGCGGAATAAAAATAATTGTGTATCTTTGCCGTCCGATTCCGAGCGGATGGAAATCGTTAGGGGTGCTATAAGTAATTATGGCTGAGATTACACCCTTGACCTGATCCGGATAATACCGGCGGAGGAAAATGATTATGAAACAGAAAAAAATGTCAGTTTTGAGTGCTGTGGCCCTAGCGCTACCACTCGCAGTGTTCAACCTTCAACCAAATTCGGCGTGGGCTCAAAGGCCTGTGCGTAATGCCGACACCGTTAAAGTGCTCAACGAGGTGCTAATCAAGGATTCGCGTGTCGGCGAAAAGTCGCCCTTTGCCACCTCAAATCTCAACCGCGAGCAACTCGAAGAGACCAAGACCGAAATCAGCGTCCCCTTTATGCTGGAGTTGCAACCCAGCGTGGTGGTTTCCGGTGAGAATGGCAAACTGGGCGAGACCAGCATGCGCATTCGTGGCGTCGATGCCACCCGCATCAACGTCAACATCAACGGTATCACCCTCAACGATCCCGAGAGCCAGAGCGTTTTTTGGTACAATGTGCCCAATCTTGGCGGTATGGCTCAAAGCATACAAATCCAACGCGGCGTAGGTGCTTCCAACGGCGGTAGCTCTTTTGGCGGCGCTATCAACCTGCAAACCCTTAATGCCAAGAACCAGCCTTACGCTCAGGCTGGCATCAGCTATGGTTCTTGGAACACCCGCCAATACGACATTGCCGCCGGCACGGGTATCACCAAAAGTGGCTTTGCCTTTGACGTGGCCTACAATGGCCAGACTACCGACGGTTTTGTGCGCAATGGCTGGGCCGACCAGCAGTCGCTATTCCTCAGCGGAAGCCGCTATGGCGAACGCTCGTTGCTGAAATTGGTGGCTATCATCGGCCACCAACATACCGGCATCACCTGGAATGGCGAAGATGCTTCGGCTTTGGACGAGGACCCGCGCTACAACAGCGCCGGTGAGTACTACGATGCTGCCGGCAACGTGCTCTATTACGGCAACGAGTGCGACTACTACAACCAACGCCGCTACCAACTCTACTTTAGCTACCTACTAAGCGACTATTGGTCGCTGAAGGCTGTGGCCGACTTTACCCACGGCGACGGCTATTACGAGCAGTACAAAGCCGACAAAAAGTATAGCAAGTACAACATGGATGGCATTGGCAAGACCGACTCTATCACGCGCAAGCAGATGCTCAACAGCGCCTACACTGGCAATGTTTCGGCCCACTACACTGGGGAGAAGCTGGGCGCTACCTTGGGCGGAACGTTCCTCTACTACGATGGCAACCATTTTGGCAATGTCATTTGGGCCAAGGATTCTATAGGTTTTGACAAGAACAACTATGAATGGTATCGCAACAAAGGAACCAAAACTGATTTCACCGCCTATGCTAAATTCGATTACCAATTCAATCCGCTGTGGAACGTTTATGCCGACTTGCAGCTGCGCCTAATAGACTATAGCATCAACGGCTTTGCCGACGATCTGTTCGACATGGATTTCCACCAGTTCTACCCATTCTTTAATCCCAAGGTAGGGGTCAATTACCGCCTGGGCGACAGAGAACGCATATATTTTGTGGCTGGCGTCTCGCATCGCGAGCCCGCCCGTAGCGACATCAAGGACGCCATCGGCAACGCCGATACCGTTAAGGCCGAAACAATGTTGGACATCGAGCTTGGTTACAACTACACCGGTTCGCGCTTTGCCTTTGGGGCCAATGTCTACGCCATGCTTTACCACGACCAACTGACCCCCAGCGGCGACCTCAGCTCAAGTGGCTACAGCCTGATGGAGAATGTGGACAAGTCCTATCGATTGGGCATTGAGCTGGTGGGGGGATACCGTTTCACCGACTGGTTCCGCCTCGACGCTAACCTGACGCTGAGCATGAACAAGATCCTCGACTATAGCTACACCGACTTTGTGGACGGCGATACCGTGCTGACCACCTACACCGCCAATACCGACCTCTCTTTCTCGCCTAATGTGGTAGGTGCTGCCATTGCCACCTTTGAGCCCATAGCGAACCTCAAGCTACAACTGAGCGGAAAGTATGTGGGTGCTCAATATCTGGACAACACCTCCCGTCAGCTCTATAAGCAGGATGCCTACTTCCTGCTCAACTTCAAAGCGGGTTACACCTGGCATTTGAAGGACCGCAACGAAATTGAAGCTCAGTTTGTGGTCAACAACTTGCTCAACCGCATGTACCGCATTGGTGCCCGGGCTGGCGACTACGAATACGACGGTTACTATCACTCCTGCGGCTGGTATCAACAGCCTGGCATCAACTGCTTAGGCCGGCTAGCAGTGCGCTTCTAACAGGCGCATCCGAGCCTCGGCACGGAACGCCACTACTCGTAAGAAATTATGTCCCCTATAGAAATTGCAGCTACTGTTCTAGGATTGGTTTATATACTGTTCGAGTATAAGGCTAATCCTTGGATGTGGCTCTTTGGCATCCTGATGTCGGTGTTGTACGCCTACATCTTCTTCTCAAAGAAAATGTATGCAAACTTTTTACTCAGCCTGTACAACATCGGCATCTCGGCTTGGGGGGCTTATACTTGGATTAAGCGTCGCCAAGTCTCCAGCGACCAAGGGGCAGTACTTTCCCTCCCCAGGAGGTGGTGGCCCGTGCTAGTGGGGGCAGTGGTTTTGCTAACGCCGTTGCTGGCTTATGTCCTCAGGCAGCTAGGCGAGAGCGAGGGGCCGTTGCTGGACGGCCTGACCGCAAGCCTTAGCGTGGTGGGCATATGGCTGCTCGCCAAAAAATACTATCAACAATGGTTCTTTTGGATTCTTGCCGATGTGCTTTATGTGGTCATGTTCGTGCAAAGCACCATGTGGCCCAGTGCGGTGTTGTATGCTGCATATGTGGCCATTGCCGTGGCGGGCTTGGTGCGTTGGAGAGGGTGGACTAGATGCGGATAGCCGGCCTTGAAAAAGCATCCAAATTTTAACATTCAATGATGTCATCTCAACTAGCTGAATCCAACCAACAAAAGCAACAGAGCATACCCCTACTGTTTTTATCTCTAACAGTCTATTCCTGTATATTTTACCCATATTTTGCCAGTTTATGGCAAACCATCACCCTAAACATCACCGTCACATCGTATTGCTTTGCCTCGACGCCCGCTTTGGATACCAAGATTCGCCGTCACCTCTTCTAGCGCATGGCGAAACATCTCAAAATCAATAACCCTGTCTAACTTTCCTGTCGGGTCACCTATCGGTGGAACCATTTTTCTTGGCCATACACTACAAAGACCTATAGTATAGCGAGACCATTTTTCCTGGCCATATACTATAAAGACCTAATGATTTAATTGTCAGTGGAAATGGTTTAAAATTATGCTCTAACCTATTCTTTATCCTGATAATCTTGTCATAATCTTGATCAATACATATAGTAATATGATTCCTATGATTTTCAGGAAGGTAAGAATCGTTAGCCATTCTCTCAAATACTAGCCTTCTAAGTCCATCCATCTTCGGGTTCTGGTCCATCGTAAAAATCAAAATGTAGCTTTTACTTCTACCATGCATGACATCAAGTCCATTCTACTACATCAAATGGTTGAAAATAGAAGTGTCTAAGTCTCTGTAATACCTCAGATCTTCTTTCTTCCGATGAGGAGATTGTAAAGTGGTAAGGCAATGTATCTGACTGAAAACGCAACTCATCATCTACTTTACCAAAAGGAACACGGCATATTGGCTCCTCATCAATGCAGGATAGTACTGAATAGAGTTTGCGATAGCTATGTTCATTAAAGTGCGTTATTAGAGTATATGACATGTTGTTTGTTGTGTAAAAAGGGAACTAGTGCTTTGGCTGCATTTGCTACGTCCAAGGGTCTAGTTGCCTTTGGTTTTGTACTTGCCCATCATATAGGTATTTTTCACACCATATTAGTGAGATTTCTTGTGCTATACTGCTGAGTATTGGAAATTTAATTTTTAGAGGGTGGGCCAGCAGTAAATAGCGGCAACCGGCAGTTAATGATTTTCCAAACTCATTCTAAGGAGGTCTTGCCCTATGTCCCGCCGATAGTAGAGACCGTCCCATTGGATTTTGGTCAGCTCCTGATAGGTACGCAGTAGGGCCGAGGGGAGAGAGTCTGCCAACGAGGTGACGCATAGCACGCGGCCTCCGTTGGTCAGCACATTGCCTTGGCCGTCCAATTTGGTCCCAGCATGGAAAACCAAACTGTTCGAAGCGGCCTCAATACCGCTGATTACCTTCCCTTTCTCATAGTTGCCGGGGTACCTGTCGGCCACTAGCATCACACAGGCGGCTGTGCGCGGATCGACCTCTAGTGTGGTCATGTGCAGGTTGCCGCGCCAAACACGTTCGAAAAGGTCGACAATGTCGCTCTTGATGCGCGGGAAAACACTTTCGGTCTCAGGGTCGCCCATACGGACGTTGTACTCAATAACATAGGGGTCCAACTCGCCTTCGGCGTTTGCTACAGCCATCAAGCCGATGAAAATAAACCCTTTGTAGACGATGCCGTCTTTGCGCAGACCTTTGATAGTGGGCTCTACGATGCGCTCCTCTACCTTTTGCATGAATCCCTTGTCGGCAAAAAAGACGGGGCTGACAGAACCCATGCCACCGGTGTTCAGGCCAGTGTCGTTCTCCCCGATGCGCTTATAGTCTTTGGCGGTAGGGAGAATTTGATAGTGCCTGCCATCGGTAAGCACAAAAACACTCAGCTCCACGCCTTTGAGGAATTGCTCAACAACCACTTTCGATGAGGCAGCGCCGAATTTTCCCCGCAGCATGTTGTCTAGCTCGTTTTCGGCTGTCTTGATATTGTCAATAATCAGCACCCCTTTGCCGGCAGCCAAGCCATCGGCCTTAAGAACATAAGGCGGGTCGAGCTTTTGCAGGAACCTGACCCCTTCTTTTAAAGTGCCAAGGGTGAAGGTGCGGTGATGCGCCGTAGGGATTTTGTGGCGGGTCATGAACCTCTTTGCGCAGTCCTTGCTGCCCTCAAGCATAGCCCCCCTTTTGGTAGGGCCAATAACCATAATGTCGCGCAGCGAGGCGCGGGAAATAAAATAGTCGGCGATGCCTGCTACTAGCGGGGCTTCGGGCCCAACAACCACCATCTGAATGTCGTTGGTGAGCACAAAAGCGTGGATGCCGGAGAAATCAAGTGGGTCAAGAGCAACATTTGTGGTCCTGACAAGGCTTGCCGTGCCGGCGTTTCCTGGGGCAACAAAAAGGTGCGAACACCGCCTGCTTTCTGCTATTTTGCAAGCTATGGCATGTTCGCGACCACCTGAACCAAGGAGCAAAATATTCATATTCTCATCGTTTTTCGAAATGCAAAGATACAAAAAAAATGGAAAACAACAAAAAATAGTCGCAAACCAATGTATGGCCCATGGCCGTAATAAGACGGCAGGGGGGTTGAATCCATGGCAGGAGCAAATCCCCCGATCCTATACAGTAAATCGCATCATAATCAATTGGTCATGTCTAGCGATTTTTGGCGGTGGGGGCGCAATTTTTGGCGAGGTGAGGAGTGTTGAATGCGTTTGAAGAGTTTTTGCTTGTTGCTGTTGAAATTCAGGATGTCGGCAGTCTTGTAGTAGTTTTCGGGGTCGTAGCAATAGTCGTATGTATAGAGCAGAAAATCAAGTCGTTTGCTTTCGAAGCGGAGCGACTGGGCAATTTGGATGGCTTGCGTAGTTGAGACATGTTTACCTTTGACAAACGACTTGGCAAGTTGTAGCTTGTCGCTCTCGAAGGTGGTTTTTTTCATGCGGCCGATAATACCAAGAACATCGGCATCGGTGGCTATATGGCTTGGTTTTGCAGGAGGCATTGCGGCACCCTCTGCTGCAATATCCGAGGGAATAATGGCAGAGGATGGGGAGGCGGCCGAAGGCAACACCATGTTGGACTCTGTGAGGAGGGAAACGCTCCCACTGGCGGCATCGTAACGAACGCTGTAGCAGAGCGTTTGTTGCAGGTAATCGATAGTTGCGTGGGCCACACGGTTGGTGGGCCGGATAAGCCTTACGGTGATCTCGTGAACGCCTGTGGCAAGGCCCGTGAGGGTCACCAGTTGCTGCGTATGGTTGTAGGTGATATCACCATAGGGGATGCCATCGACATAAACCACAAAAACCTCATTGCTTTTGGCCGCAAAGACAATGCAAGCTCTTGCCTGTGCCGCAGTCTGCGCCAAAGTTGCGCAGGGGAGGAGCCATGCCAAAACAACGAGGGTACAAAAAAGTTTCTTCTTCATGATATCCATCTGGTTAGTAAACAATTAACGATCAAATGTCTTTTGGTATCTGAAACATTTTGCCGATTCTTTTTTTTGACGTGCACTCTAAACTTTGCACCCTCTAAACGTAGTTGATGCGATTTTATTGTAGAAAAAGGGCCGAATTGCTGCTGCAGCTCGGGGGCTACCCTCGCCTGCGCCTTGTGTGTGGCGAGGTGCAATAGGTGTGGGGGATGGAAAAGTAGGGGAGGCTCCGCCTTTTCTCGGGTAGACCTTTGCCAAAATGTTGAAGCAAGCCTTCGCATCAGCCATAAAACCTTTTGCATAGGCAGGATTCTCTGCATTTCAAAAAAAATACGTATTTTTGCAAACCGACTTTGTTGTATGAATCCGTTCAAGAAGCTCTTTTCTCGTTACAAATCAGCTGATACTGAGGGCGACCCTTTGCAAAAGGAGGCTCTTGGTTTGACTGATGAATTGGGCAAAACGGAGGCGATGCGCGCTAGCGGAGCAAAGTTGAACGACGATACAAGTTGCAGTATGAAATATCTTGTTGTAGGATTGGGCAATGTGGGCGATCAGTACGCCGGAACCCGCCACAATGTGGGGTTTATGGTGGTGGATGCGTTGGCTAGGAGTGTCAGTACGCCCGATAGGCCTATCAAGTGGGCTTTGGAGCGTAAGGCCTACCGTGCCGAATTCCGCCTCAAAGGTCGCACTGTGGTGATGATCAAACCCACTACCTATATGAACCTCAGTGGTGAGGCTGTGCGCTATTGGTTGCAGGCCGAAAAGGTCGCACAAGAGAACCTGTTGGTGGTGGTGGACGACATTGCCTTGCCCCTGGGCACCCTACGCATGAAAAAGCAGGGTAGCGGGGGCGGCCACAACGGCCTAGGCAACATCGAGCAGCTTTTGGGGGGTAGCAACTATTGCCGCCTGCGCGTGGGGGTAGGCAACAATTTCAGCCGTGGGCATCAGATTGATTATGTTCTAGGAGTTTTCGGCAGCGATGAACTTGCGGTATTGGGGCCCAAGCTGGAAACGGCTTGCCAAGCCGTGGAGTGTTTTGTTACTCAAGGTCCGGACCGCGCAATGAACATGTATAACACCAAAGGCTGACTATTAAGGCATGTACCTCACCATAGACAAAGGAAACACGCGCACCAAATGGGCGCTCTTTGATGGCGACAGGCTAGTGCACATCAGCCAGGAGGAGGAAGAAATACCCGCTGTGGCAGTGGAGGCTGCCATTGTGTGCGCAACAAATAATTTAGACATAAACGACTTGCAGCTGTCTACCCCCAACCTAACGGTGCTTTCGGCAGGCACCAAGCTACCTATTGTGCTGGACTATGCCACGCCCCAAACCCTAGGCCCCGACCGCATAGCAGCCGCTTGCGGCGCCCACAGGCTTTGCGGGGGGGAGGGTTGCGTGATTGTGGATGCCGGAACCTGCATCACCGTAGACTATATTGACGCCCACGGCATCTACCGTGGCGGTGCCATTTTGCCAGGAATTGAGATTAAGTTTCGCGCCTTGCATACTTTTACGGCAAAATTGCCGTTATTAACATCCGTAGACGCCGAAAGGGAACTTGTCACTGGGCGCTCAACGCAAGAATCGATGGAGGCTGGTGTGCTCACGGCAACGCGTTATGCGGTTGAGGGCTTTGTTGCCCACTATCGCCAGAGGCAACCCCGCACCCGGGTATTGCTCACCGGTGGAGATGCCAATTGGGTATGGGGCGAGGGCTTGCTTAGGGTGAAGGACTGTCGGTGGGAGCCTCATCTGGTTATGATTGGACTGAACGAGATACTGAAAGAAAATGAGAAATAATAAACTGACTGTTGTCTTCTTGCTAGCCGTGTTGCTTTGGCCGTTGGGTGCGGCTATGGCGCAGAATGGCTTCAACATCCCTTTTTCGCAGTTTGGCATCGGCTTTAGCAACTTGCCCTACAACATGCCCTCGGCTTGTCGTATGGGAGGGGTGGTCTACTCGCGTGCTTCGCGCAATTCCATCAATCCGTTCAACCCCGCTTCCTATGCCACTGTCGAACCCGAGAGTTTTGTCTTCGACATCGGGGTAGGCATCCAAAGCAGTGTGTTGCGCAACGACGTGAACAAACAGACCGATGCCGATGGCAATGTAACCTATCTGGCCGTGGCGTTTCCTCTGACCAAATGGTGGAAGACCTCAGCGGGCATCCTGCCCTATAGTTCGGTGAACTACGAGTCGGTGCAGACTAGTTACGATGCCCCAACACAAAGCGATGTAAAGACCATCTATGCTGGTAATGGCGGCGTATCGCAAATCTACTGGGGCAATGCCTTCAACATTGGCAAAAGGCTCTCGCTAGGCTTCAACTTGGACTATCTTTACGGCTCCATCGTGCGCGCCATCACCTACGACTTTCAGGGCAACGACAGCACCTTTATGGTCAACTCGCGCCGTCAGAAAAATACCCTTGTCAGCAATATGGTTGTGGACCTAGGCGTGCAGTACAGGCACCCTGTTGGCGAAAAGTACACCCTGCATTTGGGTGTTACCGCTCGTTTGCCCCGCAACATGAAGTTGCAAGACCAGTCGTTGGTCTACACCTATTTCGCCTCTGGCGCTTCGGAATATCTTTTCGATGCCGTCTTCCCCGCCCCTGGCGTGAGCGACACCTACGAGAGCGACCTACGTCAACCCCTCTCGGTGGGGGTAGGCCTTGCCTTGGAACGCAACGACTTGTGGCAGGTGGCACTGGACGGATATTATTCCCCCTATAGCGGAATGAAATACCAGGAGAACGCCCAGTACAACATCTTCGGAACTTCCGCCTTGCGCTATCATAGCAATTACCGCGTAGCTTTGGGGGGCGAATGGAAAGGCGACATGAATGCCAGCAGCTATTGGCCCCGTATCGGCATTAGCGCAGGCCTCTACTATAATAGTAGCCGTTTGGCGTTGGAGCTATCCGATGGCACTAGCTACAACCTCAACGAGGTAGGCGGCGGTATGGGCCTCTCCCTACCAATGCGCAAGGGCAAATCGGTGCTAACCCTAAGTTTGTCCTACAGTAGCTTCGGCAATATCGACCTCTTGCGGCACGATGTCTTTATGGTAGGGCTTTCCATGAGTTCCTGCGAGCGTTGGTTCTCCAAGAAAAAGTACAACTAACCGCCGCATTTGGCAAGTTCTCGCCTTGGGAGAAACTCCAAAATCGTTCACACCAAAAGCGAAAATTGTCAAGAAGCTAGAAACAAAAATTGTCAAGAAATTGCAAACAAACAATACTAAAGCAGTAAACAAACCGGTATATTATTAGCCATGAAAAAACTGAAAATTGTAATGATTGCAGCCGCTGCACTAGGCATGAGCCTGGCTGCAACCGCCCAAAGCAAGTATGGTGCAACCCCCGATGACAGCATTGCCTGCATCAGCAACGTGTCCTTGTATCAGGAATTCTACAAACAGAAGTCCTATACCGACTGTTATGAGCCTTGGCGTCAGATTATCAGGCATTGCCCACGCTTCAGCAAGAGTGTCTACCAAAAGGGCGATAGAATCATGAATGCCATGATCAACTCCGCCACCACCGAGCAGGAACGCGATGCTTACATCCAGGAGTTGATGGCCATGTACGATGCCCGCATTGCCAATTTTGGCGAAGCCCCCAAAGTCCTTTGCATGAAGGCTACCGCACTGAGCCAATACAAACCCAAGGCAGTAAAGGAAATCTACGAAATCTACGATGCCGCTGTCAAGGCCGGCGTTGAGGGCATCGATGAGAACTACATCACTCTCTTCTTCAAGGCTACTGTCGACTATGTGCAGGCCGGTTTTGCCGATGCCACGCTAATTATCGACAACTACGACATCACTGCCACCCGTTTGGAAGAAATTGTCGAGGAGTTTATCGACGACACTGCCACGGTACAGAAAATCAGCGGCTACATCAACAATGTGGATGCTGCCTTCTCCCCCTACGCCACCTGCGACCAGCTCGTCTCCATCTACCAAAGCAAGTTCGACGAAAATCCCAACGACCCCGTCCTGCTCCGCAAGATTACCGACATCATGATGAAGAAGGGCTGCACCGGTAGCCAGCTCTTTTTCAACGCTACCGAGAATCTCTACAAGCTCGAGCCTTCGCCCAGCACCGCCATGCGTATGGGCACTATGTGCTATGGCAAAAAACAATATGCCGATGCCGTTCAGTATATCCAGGATGCCGTGAAGGGTTTGACTTCGAAAAAGGACCTCTACCGCGCTTACTTGACGCTAGGCCTGAGCTACAACGGTCAGAACAGCTACAGCGCCGCGCGCACCGCTTTGCTTAAGGCTGCCGAAATCGACCGCACCAAGGGCGAACCCTATATTGCCCTAGCACAGGTCTATGCCTCCAGCTACCGTAGCATCGACGACGGCATGGGTGGCCGTTCTGCCTATTGGGCAGCTGTCGACGAGTGCCGCCACGCCAAGTCGGTGGAGCCTACAGAGCAAATTGCCGAAATGGCCAACCGCCTCATCAGCACCTATTCTGCTCATTTCCCCAAAAAGAACGATGCCTTTATGCTCAACCTTATTGATGGTCACAGCTATGTCATCCCCGGCTGGATTGGCAGGTCCACAGTTGTCAGAACTCGCTAAATGTCGGCGCATCTAGCTAAGAACACTATATATGCGATAAGAAACGGGGCCTTGGCCCTGTTTCTTGTCTGTTGTATTGTGGGGTGCGGCAACGATATGGAAAAGGTCAAAATCTTTCAACCGCAGGAACTCCCCGACAACGTTATCAAACAGGCGCGCATCCAGCAAAGCGAGCGCGGCAAATTGCAGATGCTTATGTGGGCGCCTGTCATAGAACAGTACGGCGCACCCAAATCGCAGACGGTATACCCCCAGGGCATCTTTGCCCGCTTCTACGACGGTTACCACAAACCGACTGCCACCCTCAAGGCGCGCTACGCCATCTCCTATGACGATCGCAACGAAATGCTGGTCAGGGACAGTGTGGTGATTATCGACTTGCAGCGCGGCGACACCGTCCGTTTGCAAAACCTCACATGGAACCGGATGGAGCATCGGGTCTATTCCGACAAACCTGTGCAGTCGAAAAATGGTGACCGGGTGACATATGGCGATAGCTTCGAGTCCGACGATGAGTTCAAATCGCCCGTGATAGTGCGCCAAAGAGGAACATTGGAATGGACGGAGGAGGAATGACCCGCAAAAAGGGTTACTTATGGTTGGCGGCAGTGCTTTGTGTGACACTGCTGATTGTTGTTTTTGTGGCGCTTAGGCCAAATAACAACATGCCTCCGAACGCTACGGTTAGCGCGCTAGCGGTCGATTCGCTTCAGTCGATGTTGCTAGTCACAGACAAATCCTCCGCCACTCGCCACCCTGTGTCTATGCCAGACGAAAGACGCGCACGCTCGGCACATTACTCTCAAAATAGCAAAAACCAAACTCCCGCTCAGCCTCAGCCCGCTTCGCCTCCAGAGCAAATCTACCGCAAAAACAAGCGCATCACCGTGGAGCTGAACAGCGCCGACTCGCTCGATTTGATTCAACTCTACAACCTCGGTCCCTCTTTTGCCACACGGATACTGAAATACCGTAATCTGCTTGGCGGCTTTGTCTGCAAAGAACAGCTTTGGGAGGTCTATGGCATGGATTCGGCACGCTACAACGACATCGCCCCCTACATCGCGGTCAACCCCAGTAGCATAACCACGTTGGACATCAACAGCGCCACTATCGAGCAGCTGAAGCGTCACCCCTATCTCGACTACTACCAAGCCAAGGCCATCGTGCGCCTGCGCGAACAAGCCGGAAAGTACCGCTCGCTCGACGACTTGCGCCGTGTCCCTATTATCGACAACGAAACATTTACCAAAATAATACCTTATCTTACATGCAATTCACAGCAAAACAAATAGCCCAAAAACTCAATGGAACCGTTGAGGGGGATGAGAACGTACTGATTTGGAAACCTTGCCGCATTGAGGAAGTCGACGAGGGCGGCATCACCTTTCTGGCAAATCCCAAGTACACTCATTTTATCTACGAACGCCATGCCTCGGCCATCCTCATTGCCAAGGATTTTGCATTGGAGCATCCTGTCGATGCCACCCTTATCCGTGTCGATAATCCTTACCTTTGCGTGGCCAAGGTGCTGCATATGTTCAACAACGCCGACCGCCCCAAGAAAGGCCGATCTTGGCGCAGTAGCGTCCACCGCTCGGCCAAAGTGGGCAAGAACTGCTACATCGGCCAGTTCGCTGTCGTTGGCCGTAATGCTGTCATTGGCAACAATGTGCAGGTCTACCCGCAGGTCTATATTGGCGACTATGCCCAGGTGGGCGACGGCACCATCCTCTATCCTGGGGTGAAGATCTATCGCGAGTGCAAAGTGGGCAAGAACTGTATCCTCCATGCTGGGGTCAGTGTCGGTGCCGACGGCTTCGGGTTTGCTCCTACCGCCGACGGCTCCTACAGCAAAATCGACCAAATAGGCAATGTGGTGATTGAGGACGATGTGGAGATTGGCGCCAACTCCTGCATCGACCGCGCCACCATGGGCTCTACCATCATCCATCAAGGCGTCAAAATCGACAACCTCTGCCAGATAGCGCACAACGTCACTGTGGGCAAGAATACCGCCATGGCCTCGCAGAGTGGGTGCGCCGGCAGCGGCCATATCGGCGAGCACTGCATTATTGCCGGGCAGGTGGGCATCGTGGGCCATATCACCGTGGGCGACAATGTCACCATTGCAGCTCAGTCGGGTGTTACACGCAATATCGACAGCGGCAGTGTTGTCCTAGGCTCTCCTGCCATGCCTGCCGACCGTCAACGCAAAATTTATGTCCTCCAGCGTAAATTGGAGGAAATGTACAAGGATATTGCTCAGTTGAAGAAAAAACTTCAGTGAAACCCTACAAGACACTCTTTTTTATAGCTTTGGTATTGGCTATTTTGGGCTGCGTTTGCTACTTCTACCCCAAGCAGGGGGTGCAAGTGGGTGCGCTCAGCCTGCATTTTCCCACCCTAACCAAAATCCTCAACCCCCAACGGCAACTGGATATCGAGGCCTATCTAGCTCAGCAGGATTCTTTGGAGGCGGTGATTAAGACCAAGCAGGACTCGCTCGCGCACTTCCGCCGTCAAGCCGATAGCAGCGATATCCGATTTTGGCTCCCCTACGACGACGACAGCTTCTTCGACGACCTTTTTGCCCAATTGGAGCAAACCTCGCAGACGGGGCGTACCATTCGCATCCTCCATTATGGCGATTCGCAAATCGAGATGGACCGTATCACCAATCGCTTACGCGCTTATATGCAGGGCCTCTTTGGCGGGGGCGGACCTGGGTTTGTGCCTTTGGCTACCCTCATTCCTAGCCTTTCGGTCGGCACCTACGGCGTGGGCAGCCTCGTGCGGCAAGCTCCTTTTGGCGACTCTACAGTGGTGCGGGCATCGGGCAACTATGGCCCTATGGTGCAATGCTTTCGTCTCGTTGGCTCTGCCAGCAGCACCATCACAGCAACCACGCACCGATCTTGCGACCAACGTCTGCGGCAATTCTCTCAGCTCAAGCTGATTTTCAATAACCGCCCCGGCCCCCTCTCGGTGCATCTTAGCGACCAAAATAGCGCTTACAGCAACGACCAAAGCTGCACTCAGGAGGGGGTGCATGCCTTCGCTTGGCGTCTCGACACTGCCACCACTTCCGTCCGCCTCTCCCTCACTGGCACTGCCGACCTCTATGGCATCATGGTAGATAACGGCCCTGGGGTTGCCGTTGACAATATCCCCATGCGCGGTTGCTCGGGCCATCAGTTCACCCAAATCAACCGCGACCAGCTCTCATCGGCTTATGCACAGATGGATGTGGGCCTCATCATTCTGCAATTCGGTGGCAACTCCGTCCCTTACCTCAAAGGCAAAAAGTCTATCGACGACTATTGCACCAACTTAGGCCAACAAATCGACAGGTTGCGTTTGTGTTGCCCCAGCGCCAAGATCCTTTTTATCGGCCCTTCCGACATGAGCACCCGTCAAAACGGCGAGCTGCAGACCTACCCCGATTTGCCCGCGTTAGTGCAGTCGTTGCAGGTGATGGCCAATGCCCATGGGGCTGCCTTTTGGAGCATCTATCACGCCATGGGAGGCTACAACTCTATGGCGGCATGGGTCGACAAGGGGTTGGGCGGCCCCGACTATATCCATTTCTCGCAACGCGGCGCCGACATCATGGGCGACCGCCTGTCTAAAGCATTCGACAATATGTACCAGATATACAAGATGCGCAAGGAGGTGGAAAATGTGCGGTAAAAATCTTCTAGCACTCTCCTTTTGCCTACTTGCAGCCTTCCTATTGCAGGCGCAGGACTATCCTTTTATCAACCGCCAAGCCAATGTGCTCCATTACGACAGCAACTCCGCCCCCATGGAATTCCTCTTCCAAAAATGGGGGCGCATCGCCCTTACTGGCAAGGGCAACCTTAGCATTGTCCATATCGGCGGCTCGCACGTGCAGGCGGGCACTCTGCCCCATCGTATCCGCACCAATATCCTCTCGGCCTACCCTAATGCTGTGGGCGGCCGCGGCCTTGTGTTCCCCTATTCGGCTGCTACCAAATGCAATAACCCTAGCGACTATAAGGTCCATTGCGCCCAAAAGGTCGTCCTCAC
Organism: uncultured Bacteroidaceae bacterium; assembly: GCA_964483145.1. GTDB lineage: Bacteria > Bacteroidota > Bacteroidia > Bacteroidales > P3 > Colimorpha. The sequence continues at coordinate 3,078 of CAZAAK010000048.1, read as the reverse complement.
CCGCAATATCCAAAAAAATCCCTTGTACCCAATGGGCTTGTGTGGCATTTCGGTCACCGCGCAGGACACCCTCACCCGCATTCAAATGCTCAACAACGACAAAAGGTTCGATTATGCCACCCAACGCATTGTGGTGCTAGGCTATTCTCCTAGCGCGGTAGTCCCTCAAATCAGCTACGATGGCCTCACCCTAGCCCCATCCTATATCGACAGCGTACGCCACCGCTTTGTCTTCAACCTCCACACCACTGTCGACTCCTTCGACATCCTCCTGCCTTGCTCCCGTGGGCAGAGTTTTACCCTCACCGGCGTGTACCTCTCTAGCCGAAATCACGGCATCACCTACAGCTCCATCGGCGTTAACGGGGCTACGGTGCCCGACTATCTAAAATGCGCCCTCACTAGCGACCTGAGGCTCTTGCGCCCCGATTTGGTCATCTTTGGAATCGGCATCAACGATGCCCATGGCCCCGATTTCGATTCGGTAGCTTTCAAAAACAACTATTTGCGCCTCTGCGATTCCGTCCGCTCCGTCAACCCGCATTGCGCCTTTATCTTCTTTACCAACAACGACAGCTACCGCAGGACGGGCCGCCGCTACTCCGTTAACCGAAATGGCTTGCAGGTACGCGATGTCTGCTACCGCCTAGCCGCGCTCACCGGTGGGGCGGTGTGGGACCAGTTCGAGGTGATGGGCGGGCTTAAATCGATGGCTCAGTGGCAGGCTGCCAAACTTGCCAAGCGCGATAAGGTCCACTTCACCCGTGCCGGCTATCAACTCATTGGCGACCTCTTCTGCCAAGCGCTGAACGTGGAGCTACAAAAGGATTGGCAACCTGTGGGCGTCAAGCAGCAGAAACTAACCCCGCCCATAAGCACCGACAGCCAAGCCATCACTACCGACACCACCTACCACGGCAAGCCCCTGCCACGCGGCCTCCGCCGCAAGTCCAGGCACACCTCGCGCCCTCTAAACACCCCAACAACTACCACTGCACAATAGCCCCTCCCTTTAACGATGCTCAAAACCGATCTCCTCGCATACTTAACCAATCTGCTCGCTTTCGACAACTCGCACCCGCTCTTGTTTACGCAGATTCACTTCTGGACCTTCTTCTTTTTGGTCTTCATTGGCTTTGCCCTCATCGTGTCGTTGGGGGAGAAGCGTTCGCGCAAAAAGCTCATGGACCGCCCTACCAACCAACGCATCAGCCGGGCCCGCCGCCTTTGGCGCAACGGCTACCTCTTTTTGGTTAGCCTTTTTTTCTATTACAAGACTTCCGGCAACTATGTGTTGTTGCTACTCTTGGCCACAGTTGTGGGTTATTTCCTGGGCATACTTTTCGACAATATGCGCTCCCGCGAGCTCCGCACTGGCATCTCTACTCAGCGCAAACGCAAGAAGCTGATGATTGCCGGTGTTGTGGTTAATCTTGCCGTCCTGTGCTATTTCAAGTACGCCTATTTCTTTACCGATATCTTCAACACCATTGCCTCCACGCACTACTCCATTGCCAATGCCATCATCTTGCCTGTGGGCATCAGCTTCTTTACCTTTCAGAATATCAGCTATATTGTGGATGTCTACAAAGGACAGGTGCAGCATGCCGACAACATCCTTGACTTTGGTTTCTATACCACCTTCTTCCCGCAGTTAGTGGCAGGCCCCATCATTCGCGCCAACCAGTTCATCCCCCAGCTCTACAAGCCCTATTTCCTCACGCGCCGCCAGTTTGGTATTGCTGTCTTTTGGATTATGAACGGCTTGTTCAAAAAGATTATCCTAAGCGATTATCTGGCTGTCTCCTTTGTCGACCGAGTGTTCGAAAACCCTCTCCTGTACACCTCTTTCGAAAACTTCTCGGCGCTGATAATCTATTCCTTGCAGGTCTATGCCGACTTCTCAGGCTATACCGACATCGCCATCGGCACCGCCATGCTTATGGGCTTCTACCTGCCCCAAAACTTCAACTCGCCCTACAAGGCCACCAACCCCGCCGGCTTTTGGAAGCGTTGGCATATCTCCCTAAGCAATTGGCTTAAGGACTACCTCTACATCCCCTTGGGCGGCAATCGCAACGGCACTGTGGGCACTTGGCTGATACCTGCTCTTATGCTACTAGTGGTGGCTTTGATGGCCAAGAATCGCTACGTCAGCTTGGGTGCCGCCGCTCTAGTAGCGGTGCTAGGGGCGGTCTATTGGCTTTTCCCACGCCACCGCAAGGTGATGAGCACCAACCTCAACAACTTCGATACAATGCTCTTGGGTGGTATGTGGCACGGTGCCTCGTTCAACTTTATCACTTGGGGTGCCCTCAACGGCTTGGGCATTCTGGTGTACAAAACTTGGAAGAAATGGGGTCCTTGGGCGCGAATTTTCGGCATCGCGGCTCTTTATCTGCTCGTCAAATGCGCCTACCATTACTATCCGGTGCCGGTCCTCAGCATGTTCCATTTTGCTCTCCTAGTTGTCGCTGCGGTTATTATTGCCCTCAATCTGCTCCCGGCTTTGGGGGGCAAGCATTACAAGGGCTCCAGGCTAAAGGATGCCGTGGTGGTGGTGTGGAACACTTTCTTCACCTTTATCTTCATCAGTTTCACGCGGCTCTTCTTCCGCAGTGGCTCCAACCTCGACCCTGCTCAGGCCAACGAGGTGGCTTGGCGCACTGCTACGCAAATGGTCGAGCGCATCGGTGGCAAGTGGAACCTGCAGCAGGTCCCCGACATTGTGACAAACTATGCGGGGGTGTTCATCGTCTTCCTGATAGGCATGATAATCCATTGGTTGCCCGAACGTTTCAAACGCCGCTATCGCCTCTGGTTTGCCCAAATGCCCCTTTGGTTGATGGTGGTTGTGGTGGTTGTGGGTGTGTTTGTGGTCTACCAATTTATCACTGCTGACTTACAACCGTTTATCTACTTCCAGTTCTGATGTGGATGCTCGCCTGCCCTGAGGGGGATTCGGCTTTTTTATCCCTAAAGGTAGATGTCTGTTGCAACCTCAAGGTGGGCTCTATTTTTTTCTATTGCTGTCCGGTAAAACTCAAAAGAGCATAAATACCCAGCCCGAAGCCTAGT
>CAZAAK010000047.1:0-19793 GCA_964483145.1 uncultured Bacteroidaceae bacterium | reverse complement strand
AATTTTTCTTTCTGCAACCTATGCGGTTGTCTAAAATTCCGGGAGTATTATAAACAACCTTTATCTAGAATATCAAATCTTGATTCTTATACCCTACACGTGAGCATAAGCTTACACATCCTAAAGTATTACAAATCGCAAATCATCCTCCTATTCCCCAGAAAAATGAGGCGTAATAGCCCGAACAGACAACGAAGTCAATACCGTTCGGCGCAACTTGGAAACATACTCATAAGTAACATCCAAGGGAGTATAGAGCACCACATGATGCTGGGCAAGCGTTGCCGGAACATCAATCAAGCGTTGGTTGGAACTACCACGAAAGAGGAGGGTTATATCCCGTAAGTTCTGTACAAAAGGACCATCCACCAAGACGTCAACTTGTTCCAACAAAACACGCCGACGAGGATTGACAAGCAACTGTTCAATACGATAACCCGTATAGCACCATATATCAAGAGCAGAATTCTCGCGAATTATTTTTGCCAATTGGGCAAAAGCCTCCGGTTGGAACATTGGGTCACCTCCGGAAAAAGTAACATCCAATTCTTCCGACAAAACATCTTCGGCAATCTCTCTGATGTTACGCGAAATGCCGCCCGTTGGATCCCACGACTGCGGATTGTGACAACCCGTGCATTGATGAATGCATCCCGCCCCATAGATGGCGGTTCTTAACCCTGGGCCATCTACTGAAGTGCCGTGGACTATGTCCAATACTCTTATCTTATTTGTGTACGATTCTATCATTTAACTCTGCCAGTTTTGCTCTGTTCCAACGGTCGGTAGTCCCTACGAGATAACCTGTAATACGCTGCAAACGATCAATATTGGTACTGCCGCAGTTGGGACATTTCTCCAAATTCGGTTGGGCATCCTCATAACCACAATCCATACAACGATTACGATTATGATTTACAGAGCAATATCCAATATTATTTTTGTCCATCAAATCCACAATATTCTGAATAGCCTTGGGATTATGAGTAGCATCTCCGTCAATCTCCACATAAAAGATATGTCCACCACGAGTAAGTTCATGATAAGGTCCTTCTATTTCGGCCTTATGACGCGGAGAGCAATGATAGTAGACAGGGACATGATTGGAGTTAGTGTAATAAATCTTATCAGTGATACCCGCGATAATACCAAAATCCTTTCTGTCACGACCCGTAAAACGACCGGAAAGGCCTTCGGCTGGAGTAGCCAAAATACTGAAATTATGCTCATATCTTTCAGAAAACTGTTGTGCCCGGTCGCGCATGCGACCAACAACACGCAGTCCAAGCCGCTGAGCTTCATCGCTTTCACCGTGATGGTATCCCACAAGGGCAATAAGACATTCCGCCAAACCTATAAAACCAATACCCAAAGTGCCATGATTAATAACTGACTCCACCGTATCATCGGGTCGAAGATTCTCACTACCAATCCATAATTTCGACATCAACAGTGGAAATTGTTTAGACAAAGCCGTCTTTTGAAAATTGTAACGATCCTGCAACTGATTGGCCGTAACCTCAAGTAGCTCATCCAATTTAGCGAAGAAAGCCTCTATGCGCGCATTCTTATCTTCCATCTCGCGTACTTCGAGAGCAAGACGTACGATATTGATAGTGGAGAATGAAAGATTGCCTCGGGCGATTGAAGTCTTCTCACCATAACGGTCTTCAAAGACGCGCGTACGGCAACCCATTGTGGCCACCTCGTAGCGATAGCGTAAAGGATCATCTGCGCACCATTTTTCGTGTTGGTTAAAGGTGGCATCTAAGTTGACAAAATTGGGAAAGAAACGGCGAGCAGCTACCTTACAGGCATACAGGTAAAGATCGTAATTGCGATCATCCGGCAGATAACTGACACCACGTTTTTTCTTCCATATTTGAATGGGAAAGATGGCCGTAGCTCCTGAACCTACCCCTTCATACGTAGCCTTCAACAACTCACGAATTACACAACGTCCCTCGGCAGAGGTATCCGTACCGTAGTTAATCGAGGAGAATACCACTTGATTGCCTCCTCGAGAATGGATGGTATTCATATTGTGTATAAAAGACTCCATTGCTTGGTGAGTGCGGTGGACCGTCCTGTTAACAGCATGCTGGACCAGTCGTTCTTCACCAGAAAGTCCATCCAAGGAATTTTCCAAATAATCATCAAAAGAATACTCATAATATCGGGAAAGGTCTCGCCCAAGTACATCCTCAAGGTTCTTGACTTCTTCAATGTAGGACTTACGAATAAAAGGAGCTAGGTAGAAATCGAAAGCAGGGATAGCCTGGCCTCCGTGCATCTCGTTCTGCACGGTTTCCATGGAAATACAAGCCATTACAGAGGCTGTCTCGATACGTTTGGCCGGACGCGACTCGCTGTGTCCTGCAGCAAAACCGTCATTAAGAATACGGTCAAGCGGGTGCTGGATACAGGTAAGGGATTTGGTCGGGTAGTAGTCCTTGTCATGAATATGCAGGTAGTTGTGTTTGACAGCCCATTTGGTCCGATCCGAAACCAGGTAGTCGTCAACAAAAGGCTTGGTGGTCTCGCTGGCAAACTTCATCATCATACCAGCAGGCGTATCTGCATTCATGTTGGCATTCTCACGGGTGACATCATTGCTCTTTGCCTCTAATATCTCCAAAAAAATCTCGCGGGTCTTGGCCTTTCGGGCAATGGACCGCTTGTCCCGATAAGCAATATACTTCTTGGCCACATCTTTTCGGGAAGACTGCATCAATTGCATCTCCACCATATCTTGAATCTGCTCCACCGTGGCTTGCTCGAGCCCCTTTAGCTCAATGCGGTCGACAATTTTATAGATAAGACCTTCATCCTCGCCTCTATCCGTGGTGAGCATAGCCTTGCGGATGGCTTGAGCTATTTTTTCTCCATTGAAGCCGACAATTCGACCATCACGCTTAACAACTGTCTGTATCATAATACATTCTCCTGTATACTTAATATACGCTCTTCCTTTGGAGAAACTACAAGAGACCAGAACAATTGCCACTGCAAGCGATAGACCCCAACCTAACGCACTCGCAGATTGCTCTTAATCCCGAAAGCATCTCACGATATGTAGAAAGGCAGGTCTTCTGACTTAATTCCTTTACCTAAGGCGCCTTCCCATCCTATGGCGGACAGTGACTTTTTTGCCTAGGTTTCTTCAGAACTCACAGCTACGGGCATAGTTCAGGGCTTTCACCTGATTCTCTTTTCATTTGAGGCGCGAGCCCCAAACACCTTTCTAATGCAAAAATACAAAGAAAAATCAGACTGCCAACATGCCAATTTGTCTACGCTTATTCTAGTTATCAACAATAATCCCGTAGACTATTATGATGGAAAAAGTTAGACATACCAACGCTGTTCATAAGAATTTCAGAATAGTGAGATGGAACGAAAAAAAGGGTCCATTGCCTCACGACAACGGATCCTTTTTGTTTATTAGCTGATTGTTAACTATTTACTTCACTGGAGGATATTCAATACCTTTGGCAGCAAAGAGTAGCTCCATCATCTTACGGGCACTGGTACTGACCACAGTACCGGGTCCAAAAACAGCGGCAGCACCACGCTCAAAGAGATAATCATAATCCTGTGGAGGTATCACACCTCCTACGGTAACGATGATATCCTCTCGACCTAGTTTCTTAAGCTCTTCTATCACCTGTGGCACAAGGGTCTTGTGACCTGCGGCCAAAGAACTGACACCCAAAATGTGGACATCGTTCTCAACGGCCTGTTTGGCAGCTTCGGCAGGAGTCTGAAAGAGAGGCCCCATATCCACATCATAGCCGAGGTCGGCATAACCGGTAGCTACCACCTTGGCACCACGATCATGGCCGTCCTGCCCCATCTTTGCCACCATCACACGAGGGCGACGCCCCTCCACCTTGGCAAAATAATCGGTCATAGCCTTTACCTGCTTGAATTCGTCTGTATCTTTTGTCTGCGTACTGTACACGTTGCTGATGAGGTTGATTTTTGCTTTGTAACGACCATAAACTTTTTCGAGGGCATAGCTGATTTCTCCCAAGGAAGCACGCTTGCGGGCAGCATCAATGGAGAGCTCGAGCAGATTACCTTGACCAGTCCGAGCACACTCCGTGAGCGCATCAAGGGCCTTCTGCACTGCCTCCGAATCACGGTTGGCACGAAGCTTGGCCAACCGGTCAAGCTGAGCCTGACGGACAGCGGTATTATCAATCTCTAAAGTCTCAATGGGGTCCTCATGGTCAAGACGATATTTGTTAACGCCAAGGATAGTATCGATGTTCGAGTCTATACGACTCTGTTTGCGGGCAGAAGCTTCTTCAATCCTCATCTTGGGTACTCCACTTTCAATAGCTTTGGCCATGCCGCCCAATTTCTCGATTTCCTGAATATGAGCCCAAGCACGGTGAGCAATCTCATGAGTGAGCGTCTCCACATAATAACTTCCTGCCCATGGATCAACAACACGGCAAATATTAGTCTCTTCCTGAATGTAAATCTGGGTATTACGGGCAATGCGCGCACTAAAATCGGTAGGTAACGCTATTGCCTCATCCAATGCGTTGGTGTGCAGACTTTGGGTGTGACCCAAAGCAGCACCCATAGCCTCGATGCAAGTACGGGCCACATTGTTGTAAGGATCCTGCTCCGTGAGCGACCACCCAGAAGTCTGACAATGGGTACGCAAAGCAAGAGACTTTGGATTCTTCGGATTGAACTGTTTGACAATCTTAGCCCATAGCATACGGGCCGCGCGCATCTTGGCAATCTCCATAAAATGGTTCATACCTACACCCCAAAAGAAACTCAATCTAGGTGCAAAATCATCTATGTTCATACCAGCGTTGACACCTGCACGAAGATACTCCAAACCATCGGCGAGGGTGTAAGCCAACTCAATGTCGGCAGTGGCACCAGCCTCCTGCATGTGATAACCCGAAATAGAAATACTATTAAACTTCGGCATATGCTTGGAGGTATACTCAAAGATGTCGGCAATGATCCTCATCGAAGGCAACGGAGGATAGATGTATGTGTTACGCACCATAAACTCCTTCAGAATGTCGTTCTGAATAGTACCCTGTAACTGTTCCTGCTTGACGCCTTGCTCCTCCGCAGCAACAATATAGAAGGACAGTATGGGCAACACCGCGCCATTCATGGTCATGGACACGGACATCTTGCCAAGGTCAATTTGGTCGAACAGAATTTCCATATCCAAGATACTGTCTACGGCAACACCCGCCTTGCCTACATCACCCACAACGCGCTCATGATCACTGTCATAACCACGGTGAGTAGCCAAGTCAAAAGCGACTGACAGACCTTTCTGACCGGCTGCAATGTTACGACGATAGAAAGCATTGGACTCCTCAGCAGTCGAAAATCCGGCATATTGGCGAATAGTCCACGGACGCATCACATACATCGTGCTGTAAGGTCCGCGAAGATACGGGGCAATGCCTGCAGCATAGTTGAGATGTTCCATACCCTCAAGGTCCTTCTTCCCATAAACAGGCTTAACATCAATCTGTTCAGGCGTTTTCCACGTCTTGCTAATATCATTCTCTTTCTCCCACTGCTCGAAGGATTCTTGGTTTTCCTTCGCCTCACGGAAGTCTACTTTTGAAAAATTTGGTCTCATTATCAATAAGTTATAATGTTACGTACATCTATCTTAATTCTGCAAATGTAAACTTTTTTTTCGATTTGAATGACTTTTTATAGCGATTTAACATATAACTTCAATCAAAGTCCCCAACTACCCCAAAGTGCCATATACCTTGATTGGCACAGCAGGGCGATTCGACTGCAAAAAAGAGAACAACATACACCTACGATTCACGGCTGAGCAACGACAGCAAACGAATGAAAAGACCAATGATATCAACATAAATGTCGAGGGCACTGTCTATAGCGAAATCAACGGTCTTAGGGTAAGCCTGCGATTTAGCCACATCATAGCCAATATAACCAGAAAAGAGTATAACAAATATCCAGTCAAAAGCACTTCCACTGTAGTGAAACAAAAAGGTTGCAACCAACTCGGCAACAAATGCTGCAACAAATGCAATAAAAAGGGTACGCCCCATGCTAAGAAAGATATCAGGTTTTACAATACCCAACAACACCATCGTGGCTGTAACTATACCCGTCAGCATCAACGCTTTGGTGACGATGGCTGCAGGCAAACCTGGAACCAATAGACACAACATCACGCCCATCGGCACCACCAACAAATTAAAACCAATAAAGCTAATAACCGGATTGACCGATTTGGCGGACATAGCTATGCCCACAAAGGCCAGCACCACGTAACCGAGAAAGAGTATCCAAGGGTTCACTTGCGAAGCCCAAGCCATGATGGGCTCAGCCAAAAAAGCCAACATCAGAACATTAACTAGAAATCCCCACATTAAGGTGCCACACATGATAGTATTGTACGACCGCGCGCTGATTTGGTCAGCATATCCCGACTCAAGGCGTTCCTGTTTACGTGTGTTAAAATTGACAAGTGCGTTTGATTGTGACATATTCTATAATTTTATTGATTTGCTACTGATCCAAGCTAGCCACACCAGCAAGTTGCTCTGCCATAGTCCGATATCGGCTACTCTGCTCCTCATTGCCCATATCGTGGTATACCATGGCCAAGCCATGGGCAGCGGACATATCCTCTTTATCATCGTCCAACGCCTGCAAAAAGCATTTTTCGGCCTCACGGTAATTCTGCATATTGGCATAGACTACACCCATTTGGTATTGAACCCCATAATACTTGGGGTCAAGCTCCAACACTTTGGAAAAACATTTGAGCGCTTTCTCATACAACCGATTCTCTGCAGAAATGTCTGCATAGGGGGTATTCTCAACAATTTCCGTGCCAGGATTCTCCATGACATATTTTTGCGCCATCAAGTAGTCCAACATCTCCACATCCGCTGTAACAGCCACCCCCAAGTCGAACCAAGCCACCTCATCATCAGGTGTTTTCGACACCTCCACAGCCAAACGGGCAGTGTCTTTCCCACCTTGCGTCAGAATTCTTTCGATATCCTGAGCAATAGCCTTAGCCATACCATTATGATCTAGTCCTAGGTTGTCTAAAAAGTCCAATTTCATTTCAGCGGTGTTAATCATTTAAGAGTGCAAAGTTACATTTTTTTTGCGACATAGCGCAAATTTTCTTTCTGGATCTATCCTAAGTTGCACTTTCATATTATTTTACAGCAAGGTAGACAGTAATGTCACCAAAATCCAAGTCATCCACTAGCACACGCCCTTTGGTTACATGACCCAAAAAACAGCAATTGATTTGTGCTTCATCCATTTTTAGCAGGAATAAATCGTCTTGTCCTTCCCGCAACGAAACCACATAACGCCCCGGGTCTTCTCCAAAAAGAAACGCATCAAGCCGAATCTCCCGACAGGTAAGTATATCGAAACCAACTGCACATTGTTCTTTCCATAATAATTCTCCCCTTCTATCAACAGGTCTGCACCCACGCACCAAAGAGGCAAAAAGTCCTCCCTCGACCACTGGCCGCTTGGATGAGATTACCCCACTATCCGACAGACTTGCCAAGATAAGTTCCAAATACCCAATATCCTCATCATCCGTTGCCATTTTGGCGGGATTCGCCACGATGTGCAAACAGTGGCGAGCATACTCCGAATTGAGAAATTCCGTACTGACGTTACCCACCATATAGAGTAGCTCGCCCCTGGAAAACCTAGGCTCAGCATCTTCTTGTTCACCCGCTTCCAACATCACTTCACAAGCCAAGGCTACGCAGTCCTTTACTCTTGGTTCGCGGACTTCCTTATGGGTTTCATCCTGCCCAGTATACAGGTAGTCGTGCCGCTCCACCATGTGATGCTGCCCTTTTAGCCATCCGTATAAGCTCTGTTGTTTGCCATTAGCCTCCCACATAGCTAACAATGTGCTAGTCTCTTGTACCGTAGGCATACGACCAATAATCTTCTGTATCTCCTCAAAAGCAAGCTGACTGATACCCATTGCCTCCGCAACCTCTGGCGAGAGGAACTCCTCTTGCCCTTCGGCTTTGTGTTGCGCAGCCCCCTGCCCCTTATTTTCCGGTTGCCCCATTTTCACTTTTGCCATACTCTGGCACTTCCTTAACGTTACACACTAACGCCATTGTGCCCCGTTTAGTATGTACGTCCAACCTTCCATAACTCGCAGAGATCTTCCATCAATGTAAATGCCATGCACCTGCCTTGCATACAACTTTGATATCCACACACCAAACTTTTCTACAACACTCCTACCACCTAACTCCTAACTCCCATTGTTGGTAAGGTTTGCGTTCAACACCGCTTCAGCTCTACAATCAGTTAACCCCAATAAATCCTCCATTTACCTTTGGTTTGCTACAAAAAACAGGCTCATTGTTACACGCGCGAAACAATAAATAGTTTAAATGCACGTTTTCGGTAGTGTATATTAACGCTAAGAAAGCACAAATGAAAAAACAACTCGCTCTGTTAGCAGCTACTTTGCTGCTTTCGCTATCAGTTTTTGCCCAAGCCGAAAAAGCTAAATTTTACATCGAAGGACAACTAGCCACCCCAAATAAAACAGGCCAACCTTGGAAACTTTACAACATTCACAGCCAAGGAATCACATTCACAGACAGCGACACCATCTATGGCCACGACACCGACAAGGGCGTGCAATTGATTTTCGACCATGCTGCAACCACTCATCCTCAAGGGTTTGATTGTGGGCTAAAATTCTACCGTTGGCAGAACAATAGCGGACGCTGGCAAGTGGACAGTGAGGTAGAAAACGCTGAAGCCGCTTTCACCCAACAGAAAGTAATGAGCATCATGTTGGTGCTGGACTGTAGTTCGTCCATTGGAGATGCCGATTTCGTAAAGCTAAAAAATGCAGCCAAGCAGTTTATTGATGTCATTGCCGACAAATCCAGCGATGGCAATGTGCATATCGGTATTGTAGGCTTCAACTCGATGAAGAACACCCGTTCTTTCGACCTGCGACCACTAACAAAAGAAAGCAAGCGTAGCATGTTCCAATTCATCGACACCTTGCAACTGAACAACCGCACCGCATTCTATTATGCCATCAACAAAGGACTAGATAATATCAAACAGTATGTCAGCAAGCTAAAAGTTAACAAAGACAAAAAATACGATGGCAACTACATTATCGCTTTCACCGATGGATACGACAATGACTCTTTCGACCCCCAAATTGGCAAAGCAGCCGAAGGTACCGAACACCGCTATTTCCAGCATGTGAACCAACGCATTTTGAAGGAGAAAATTGGCGGAGCACCCATTGAGAGCTATGTACTGGCTATTCGCGGCAACGATGTAGACCGCACCAACACCGACTTCGAACGCGTGTTGAGCGCACTCTCGCATAATGCCAACGACAATAAATTCTACTCCCTTACCAATTTCGATAAACTGCAGTCGGCATTTGAAGAAATCGGCACTAACTTGATTAACAAATGGCAGAGTCTTTACTGCTACATCCCCCGCGGGTATGACGGGCGCGTCCGCTGGACAGTGGAGTGCGGCGATATCGCTCGCAAATTCTTCATGGGCGCCAATGCAAGCATCGGTGGCTTGAGCTACCCTGTCCCCACCAATGCCGCACATGTCAACGATCAAGGTGGCGTAGTGTTGGGCGCAGGCCTTGACATGACATTCCCGATCACCGACCTCATCTCTGTAGGGGGCTATGTCGAACTGAACATCTCCAGAGGCATCGGTTTCGGCTTTACACCTACGGTTGCTTTCTCCTTCCCCAACAACAGCGCCATTATCTTGGGTATCGGCTACCGTGGCACCGACCACTTCCACAGCAACGGATTTCTGATGCGCGCAGCCTACAAACTGAGCAATCCATGGTATGTCACTGCAACTTACTCCATTGGCCACGGCAGCACCTTTATGGTGGGTGCCGGATATACCATTTTTGGTAGAAAAATCGAATAGGTCAACGCAGGCTTGACCCATTGCCAACTCGCTAGAACCGCCTTCATCCGGCACACCTTCGTTCTCACGTATAAAGGCGGTTTTATTATGACACAATCAAAAAGGCTACGGACTATCTTTGGGTGGTCCGTAGCCTTTTTATGCAAACGAAACGTCTACTCTGATTTGCGAATTGTAAGTTCAACCGATTTTGTACGGATTTCCTTACATACCGCATCAACAAACTTGTCTAGGGTAGACTGACCAAGGTCTCCATCTTTGCGGTTCCACATCGACACAAGATTTTCGTCCTGCTCTTTCTGACCAATAAGCAACGCGTAAGGAATCTTTTGCATGCGGGTTTCCCGAAGTTTATAACCAATCTTCTCGGCACGGCGGTCGAGAGTTACTTCAATGCCATTCTCTTGAAGGGTTTTTGTAACTTTCTCGGCATAGTCTAGGAATTTCTCGGAAATAGGCAAGACCCGCACTTGCTCAGGAGCTAGCCACGTAGGAAACGCACCTTCGTACTTCTCAATCAGCCATGCCAAAGTGCGCTCATAGCACCCCATACTGGTACGGTGAATAATATACGGACGTTGACGGGAACCATCCTTGTCGATGAAATACATGTCAAAACGCTCAGCAATGAAGGTATCCCACTGAATGGTAATCATGGTATCCTCTTTGCCATAGACATTCTTGGCATTGATGTCGACCTTGGGCCCATAGAAAGCGGCCTCTCCCACATCCTCCACAAAAGGTATATTCAACTCGTTGAGGATGTCACGAATATGTTGCTGAGTATTCTCCCATGTCTCGGCATCGCCGATATACTTTTCCTTGTCCTCTGGATCCCACTTGGACAGATGGTAGGTCACATCGTCCTGAAGATCCAAAGTAGTCAGGCAATAGCGCGCAAGGTCTATACAACCCTTGAACTCTTCTACCATCTGATCTGGGCGCACTATCAAGTGCCCCTCACTTATGGTGAACTGACGAACGCGAGTCAGCCCGTGCATCTCACCACTATCCTCCTTCCGAAAGAGCGTAGAAGTCTCGCCATAGCGGCAAGGCAAGTCGCGATAGGACTTTTGACTATTCTTGTAGACAAAGTATTGGAACGGACAGGTCATTGGACGCATTGCCAACACCTCTTTCTCATCATCGGGGTCACCCATAATGAACATCTTGTCACGATAGTGATCCCAATGGCCAGAGAGCTTAAAAAGATCGCTCTTGGACATCAAAGGAGTCTTTGTACGCATATACCCACGGCGCGTTTCCTCATCTTCTATCCATCGCTGCATGGTCTGCACAATCTTCGTACCCTTGGGCATCAGCAGAGGCAAGCCTTGACCGATAACATCAACAGTTGTAAAAATCTCAAGTTCACGGCCAATCTTATTGTGGTCGTGATTCTTGATATCTTCAAGATACTGTAGGTAGTTCTCCAAATCCTCCTTTGTAAAGAAAGCTGTACCATGAATACGGCTAAGCGATTTGTTCTTTTTGTCACCACGCCAATAAGTGCTAGACGAGGAAAGAAGTTTGAACCCCTTGATGGGGCGGGTATTCAATAGATGAGGACCTCGGCAGAGGTCAACAAAATTGTTCTGCTGGTAGATAGTAATGGTCTCGCCCTCGGGGATAGCTTCAAGCAACTCCACCTTGTAAGGTTCCTGCCGTTGGGTCATTATTTCCAAAGCCTCGTTGCGGGTCACTTCCTTGCGCTCCAATCGCGTAGCCCGCTTGATAATGGATTTCATCTCCTTTTCGATAGCATCCAAATCCTCGCGGGAGAATGGACGAAAGTCAAAGTCATAAAAGAAACCATTATCAGTAGCGGGGCCAATAGTTATCTTAGCCTCGGGAAAGAGATTCTGGACCGCCTCAGCCATGATATGCGCTGTGGTGTGGCGGAGTACGGAGAGACATTCTTTATTCGAAGTGTCAAGCAATTCAATGTTGCAATCGGCGGTAACGGTAGTTCGGAGATCAATGAGCTTGGATTCGTTGTTGACCTTGGCCGCACAATAACTGTTCAGGCCATCCGGATTTACCATTTTGATGATGTCAATGATAGAGCAAGGCCCTTCAAGCGACACCTCACCAAATTTCTTTACGGTTACTTTCATTGTTTGTTTCTCCTTTATATATAAAAAGTTACTAGAAGTCTTGCATTCAACGCAGTTTGCAAAGATACTATTTTTTTTCCTTATATTGCCAATTTATTTCTCCTTTTCCGTTTTTTTCTTCCTCCACAAAAATACAAAAACAAGGCAGCGGTTGCCAAAAACCGCTGCCTCACCAGAATATCGCACTCGGATAAAGACTAGCGTCTCTTTTCCTTGATACGGGCTTTCTTACCGGTAAGATTACGCAAGTAGAAAATCCTCGCTCTGCGCACGGCACCACGCTTGTTGATGTCGATCTGCTCAATGAACGGGCTGCAGATGGGGAAGATACGTTCCACACCCACCCCATTGGCAATCTTACGGACAGTAAAGGTCTCAGTCGAACCGCTTCCTCTGCGTTGAATAACAACGCCTTGGAAGTTCTGTATACGTTCTTTGTTACCTTCCTTGATTTTATAATGGACAGTGATGGTATCGCCAGCCTTGAATTCGGGGAAATCTTTGCGCTCGGCCAAATCCTCTACATATTGCAATAATTCTATTTTTCCCATGACATAAATTTTAACGGTTATTACTCAATTAGTTCGGCTTATTTCTTAACCATCTTAACAACAGCGGTAAAAGCCTCGGGATTGTTCATAGCCAAATCGGCTAAAACTTTGCGGTTCAACTCAATGTTGTTTTTGTGTAATTCACCCATAAACACAGAATAGGAAATTCCGTTGATGCGGCAACCTGCATTAATACGGTTAATCCACAAAGCGCGAAACTCTCTTCTCTTGTTCTTTCTGTCGCGGTAAGCATAGGTCTGACCTTTCTCCCATTTATTCTTGGCAACGGTCCATACATTTTTACCTCTCCCCCAATAACCTTTGGTGCGGTTGAGGATTTTCTTTCTGCGAGCTCTTGAAGCTACAGCGTTGACTGATCTTGGCATGTTCTTTGATTTGTTTTCATTTAAGCGGGATTCATTGAACCCTCTTTGGTGCTTTAAATAATGGTTAATAACTCCTTGCAGACGGGCTCGGGCATACGCCCCTCACCCGCCTTCGGCCCTTAGGCCAAAAGCATTCTTTTCACACGTTTCTCATCATCATGGCTAACCAATGCAGTGTGGTCGAGATTACGTTTCTGCGTAGTCTCTTTCTTAGTTAGGATATGACTGTGATAAGCATGCTTTCTCTTAATCTTGCCAGTGCCGGTAAAAGCGAAACGCTTCTTGGCAGCGGCTTTTGTTTTCATTCTAGGCATTACTTTACTGTTTTTTAAGTTAGACTATATTTTGCGATAATCCGGTTCCTATTTCTTGGGGGCAATAATCATCAGCATCCGCTTGCCCTCCAAACGGGGCATTACTTCAGGCTTGCCATATTCCAAAAGCGCCTCCGCAAACTTCAACAACTGAGCCTCTCCCTGCTCCTTATACACGATAGACCTCCCTCGGAAGAACACATCCACCTTTACCTTGTTGCCCTCTTTCAAAAAACGCTTGGCATGGTTCAATTTGAACTCGAAATCATGCTCGTCTGTCTGTGGGCTTAGACGAATCTCCTTTATAATAATCTTGGTTGAATTAGCTTTGCGCTCCTTCTCTTTCTTCTTCTGCTCGTAGAGGTATTTCTGGTATTCTATAACCTTGCACACCGGAGGATTCGCGTTGGGAGAAATCATCACCAAGTCCAAGCCCTCACCATACGCTTTCGCCAAGGCCTCCTTGGTGCTCATGATGGCGGGTTCCATGCCGTCTCCTACGACACGAACCATCGGAGCTGTTATACGCTCGTTAATCTGATGTTCGGGCTCTCTTTTTTGAGGCCCTCTTCCACGGCCTCTATTGTTATTGAAACCGCCTGGGGTAAATGCTGCTGCTATAGCTTTGTCCTCCTATATTTGTTAAATAATATTCAATCTCCTGATCGAACGTTTGTTACACACTTCAAAAAACCAAATTCACAAGCTCTTTGAACTTGCAAAAATACATAAAATTATTGATTCAAGAAAAAGTTTTTTGAGGGAACTAACCTTGGCTTCCATCACCTATCTACTTTCTTAACCTTTGATCTGAAGTCGGAATCCCTCATCAATGAGTGGTTGGACCAATCCAGTCATCTCCTCCACAGTCATTTTCTCTAGGTCATGCGCTGGTGTTGCCCGGTCAATGGTGTAGACCATAACCTCCCTCGGATGTAGCTCCCGCACGATGTTCATCCACCCATCAATCACTTCCGGCTTGGACGAATCGAAATCATACTCTTTGCTGCGTAGCATGCATGTCTGCAGTATAAAATTACCCTCGAACTGCTTCAAGGCCCCAATCACCTGCGCCACATCATATCCCGGTGCGGGGCGGTTGATTCTCGAAACGAGTTCATTGGTCGGCGCATCTATCTTCATAATTGGGTTGTCCACCTTGGTCAACGCATGAAAAACCTGAGGCAAGTGCACCCTTGTGGCATTGGATAGAACCGAAACCTTGGCTGTGGAAGCATATCGACTGCGTAGGGCCAATGTATCATCAATAATCTGTGGAAATTCTGGATTAAGGGTAGGCTCCCCATCCCCCGAAAAGGTGATGGAATCCACCTTGGTCCCCTCTTTCTGAAGCCGAAGCAACATCCTTTCCAAATCCGTGCGAACCTTCTCTGCCGAAGGGATTACGGTGTCGCCCCGTCCGTCCCTATTCCATCCACATTCACAATAAATGCAGTCAAAATTACATATCTTTCCTTTCTCTGGCAACAGATTGATGCCTAACGAAGTGCCCAACCGACGGCTGAATATGGGCCCAAAGACAGTCTCCTCTCTCAACATAACGGACAATTATTTCGATATATTAATCATATCACTTCACCCAACGGATATATCCCTCTTTCCGAGGTTTTGGGGGGCGGGGTGGGTACACTGGGCACCCTACAATACAATTGCCCACGCCAATATAATCACCCTCAACACCCAACTCAGCCAAAATCAACTTCCCCTCCGGCATCTCAAATACCTCACGGGCCCGATTGACCCAACAAGCGCCCAGCCCCAACGAATGGGCTGCCAATAGCATGTTCCCTATCACCAAGCTACCGTCCTCTACAGGAGTCCGGCTCACCGACCTATCGGCCAACACCACAAACACCACCGGAGCACCATAAAAAGGGTCGAAGTCCACTTTCCAAACCTTTGCATTAAGCTCGCTCATACGCCGGATCAACTCCTTGTTGGTTACTGCCAAGATAATTGGGCACTGCGTGTTATGCCCTGTTGCGGCATAGCTGCCCGCCTCGCAGACAAGCGCCAACTCTTCCTCAGAAGGCATCTTGTCCGTGAACTTCCTGCAACTGCGGCGAGAGATGATATCCTGTATAGTCCTGTTCATATATTGCGTTTCTTGGGGTGCTTCAACCTGAACGCCACCGTATCCGCAGCACTCCGGCCTTTAACGAGACCACTGTCCATCCTCTCATGAATGGTTCTAATCATCTCGGTTGATTGCGATTTTTGAGTAACCTCAGTCACCTCCTTTTGCGGAGAAGCCTGATAGACAATCATCGAAACTATCAAATACGCCGCAAAACAAAAAAGAATAACCGAACAGAGTTTGTTTGTGGCATTGAGAACCTTCGCCGTTATTATCTTCTGGAGCATGGAGGCTAGTTTGCACTTTAGGATATCCATCCCCAAAGTGGCACTCATTACACCCAGGAAAAATTCGTAGCGTTCAACAACCGACATATTCAGCTCCCCCGTAATCAAGGTGATAACTGAAATCCAATAAATCCATATGGTAGGATTGACAAAATTAATCAAAAACCCCTGAAAAAATATCGAGCGCCTACGCGGCGTGCCGCCCTTACTTATAAACTTGATATGATGCTCTGCACCCTCATAGCTATCCAACGAAGTCACCTCCTTGCGGAAGAAATACCATGCCATCAGTATCATCACCCCGCCTCCAATAGAAGCAACCCAAACATTATGAACCCAACCGTGCAAGTCGGCATTCTTAAGCACCGTCAGCATCAGAAAAACAATGATGACATCACCCGCACTCACGCCAAACGCAAAGGGACAAGACTTTCTGAAACCATATTGAATACTAGTCCGCAACTGCGTAAAAAACGCAGGTCCGAAACTAAAAAACAGCGACAATGCAATGCCGCATATGATACCCAACACCAGTTCTGTCATAGCGTCAAAAAGCGTGCAAAATTAGTAATAAAAAACGACATGGATAAAAAAAAGTACATAAATTGACTTTTTTTTGTACTTTTGCAAACTCAAACCTATCAACAAATAACCTAAGCATACCATTCTATGAGAAAGAATACTGTTCTGCTGTCCGCGCTTATGGCGTTTTCTTTTTTCAGTTGTCAAAGCGGCAATTCTCCAGAAAAGGCAGTTCTTAACTTTTATAAAGCCTCGCAGAAAAGCGATTACCCGAAAGCCCTCACCTACACCAACCTCTCTCAAGAGAGCCAAGAGCAAGCCATTCAGGTAATGAGTCAGCTTGGCATGGTCATACACAGCTACGAAGTTATCGAAACCCATGTCGACGATGGCGACTCCACGGCCTCTGTCGCGCTCCGTCTGGTCTCATCCAACGCCTTGAGCCCCGACACCGCGGCTGCCAACCTCAGCATCCCCTGCGTTAAGGTCGACAATCTATGGAAGGTCAAACTCATCTAACCTGCTTCTATGGACAATATCTCCGAGTTGATGCTCAACCTCCTTCGCTGTTCCCTTAACAGGCAGGCACCCTGCTTGCCCCAAATACCCACTGACGGTTGGGAAAAACTGTATTGGCTCTCCCGCAAGCATGGCGTGGTGACAATGGTATATGACGCCATCGAAATGCTCCCACAGGAGCAACGACCACGCGGCGATATCGCACTCAGTTGGGAGCTCTCGGCCGAAAGGACGCGTCTCCACTTCGCCCATCAGGCTCAAGTCCTCAATACCATACGTCAACGGGCCGCAGATGCCGGCATAAAAACAATCCTTGTCAAGGGCATGAGCCTAGCTAGGCTCTATCCTCGACCCGACTCCCGCGCCTGCGGCGACATCGACCTCTACTTCCCCAACAACTATCAAAAGGGAAATCAACTTCTAGGATGTCCTAATGCTACCCTCGACGGAAAACACGCCGAGATGGAGGTTGACGGTGTGACCGTGGAGAACCACCTACACTTCCTCGACCTCAACTATATCAGCCAGTTCAGAGCCGAAAAGTACATTGTGGCAAGCATCGAGGGCGCTACCTCGGAGGGATATCTCCCGCCGATGGGCAACATGGTGTACCTGCTGATGCACACAGTCTGCCACTTGACAGCTAAAGTAAAGCTACCTCTGAGGAATATCCTCGACTGGGGGGTCTTCCTACGAGCCCACCAAGGTCAGCTCGACCCCAAACAATGCCACAAGGTTATGCGTCACATCCACATGGACAACGCATTCAATATGCTCACCCTGCTCGCAGGAGAATTCATCGGTGCAGACCTTTCCTGCTACATCGACAAGAAAAATATGAGAGTCGAAGACATCGCAAAGCTCCGCAACACGATTCTCGACAAGGCGTACATGCCACCCATCCCCAAAAACGTCAAAGGTCTCAACCGTCTAAAAGTCCGCTATCGCCGCAATAGGCAGCGCCGTTGGTTTTACCGCTACTTGCCCTCCAACGGCATCGAGAGAACTTTCTTCAACCTCTTGCACCTTTTCTACAAGAAAGGCCTACAACACTAGTTGCCTCGGGTTTCTGTACGCTATACCATCCACCACGTTGATTGTGCTAGGACAATAAAAGAGAAGGGCGGCATCTGCCGTCCTTCTCTTTTATTGATTAATCTGCGTACAGATTAAGTCAGGCTTAAACTACATGTGCAAAACATTGGTTCTAACCCATGCATTGGCATTAACAGCATCGGTGGACAAATAGAGCAAACCGTTAGCTAACTGGATTTCAGCACCGTTTCCGCTCAGAACAGCAGCTGCATAGGCTTCTGCAGTATGAATATCCTCACCAGGCATGTAAGTAGCATCACCTTCGTCATCGCCAATAGTCTGGAAGTTGGCCTCGAGCATGTAACGATTGTTACGCTCGATAACGCCATTGACCTCTTTAGTATTGGAAACAAATGCCATGTAAACGGGAGTTTCAACAGTCACGCCATCGATAACAATCGGGAGGGTAACCGTAAAGCAGGTAACAACCTGAAATTTCTTTGCACCATACCACTGCATAGGGGCAACAGGGATAATACCGGCAACGTTAATAATCTCGTTGCTAGTCTGGCCACTGTTGCTCTCGACAATAAGAGCGTTCTCAGGGGCAATATATACAACCGTATCAGTAGTCCCACGAGTCAAATCATCCATTACCATCACAGGAGCAATCTTGTTGCTATAGTCGAGATGGGCATGACCCCAAAGCTTACAATCGCTGATAATAAGACCGTTCTTAGCAACCATTGTGGGGCAGCTAATGCGTACACCATTGGCATCATTGGTGCCATAGTTCAATCCGGTAATGGGTTTGAAAACGAAATTAGCCCAAGCAGGACCATAGATAAAACTCGGGCTCAACCAAGAGCAAGCATTACGCATCAGAACCGAACGACCAGTGAATTCGTTGATATCCTCAATGCCGGCATACATGGGCCACAGAGGCCTGAGGGCAGAGTCAATCTGGCTAAAGTCGTTGTTGACAGCGCTACCACTCAAGGCCAGAATCTTCTGGGGAAAATAAGAATGGAAATCACCATTCATGTCAATTCTAAAGTCCGTGGCGGGATACATAAAATCGTAAGAACCGTCAGCAGAAACGCCAGTGGTCACACGAGCCACCGGGCTGAGAGCATTGGTCGAACCAGGATAGAGGTCGGATGCCACAGGATAGACCGTTGCGCCATCGTAGTTGATAATCATCATATCGCCCGTGGTGAAGAAAATCTTTCTGTACTCACCGTTGAAGGACTGCTTGCCGTCGATCTGGTCGCTGTCCATACCAACGCCAAAGGTAATCTGGTCACCGTTAATGGTGTAAGCGCTGTTCTCTTCTTTGTCTTTGTTACAAGCTGCAAACAGAAGCATAGAACTTGCAGCCAAAATCATGAAACTTTTTTTCATTTTCAATCAATTTTTAAGGGTTAGAAACTGACAATAGTACCACCATTGGTGATAGCCTCGGTGGCAAAATTGCTGATGCCAAAGCCGTTTTCCACAGCAACTGATTTGACTTGAACCTCAGGTGTCAAATAAACCTGTTTGAGATTTTTTTTCATCTTTTTGATTGTTTGGTTAAACGTATAATAAATCTTCCTTTTCAAACTTTCAATTACAAGCACTACATCCTACTCGACCACTACCCCGAAAACTGGCGGCTACCAAAATGTCAACACCACAATTATTCATTGTCGCCCCCACAAAAAAGCATGTTTACCACTCTCTATTTCAAATTTTAATCAACATCGGGTTGTTCATGAACTCTCGCAACTACCCGCAAATGAACTACATACAACCACCACACGTACACAATCACTCACTCATAACTTCTGCAAATATACGACTTTTTTTTTACATAGGGGGGGGTAAAATAATATTTTTTTTATTTTTTTCAAGTCTCGATATGCCGACAAGATTTGTATGAACGCATCATCCCGCCAAATCCGCACCAATGCAGAGTATCTCCGTTCATCAGCGGAA
>CAZAAK010000046.1:0-19921 GCA_964483145.1 uncultured Bacteroidaceae bacterium | reverse complement strand
TTGGGCTCGATGCGCTCGATTTCTTCGAAGCGGTCAAGGTCGTGACACTTCGCCTACGGCTGCGCGTCACCACCTTGGTTCCAGTCCCTGCGGCACTTTCACTTTATTGACTCCGCGCAGCAAGACTCCGCAGCTCCGGCTGCGCCGGGCTTCGGAGACTTGGCTTGCGCTCCGGTTAAACGCCCGGCAAGACTCCCGTCATCTCCGCTGGCGCTGCGATGGCGGAAGACTTGCCCTAATGGGCAGAGAGGAGTCAGCGGGCTGATGCAGTCAGCCCGCTGATGTGGTTTATGGCGGAAGCGGGGCTTCCGCACTGCCTCGGTCGTGTTCAGTTACCGAAGCTTACCCACCCGCCCTGTGTGGCATCCTTCGGAGTCTACGGCTTCTGCGGACCGCTTGTTGTCCACGGCGACCGATTGGCGATTGCTGCATAGATTCGCAACCGCCGGCGGTCTCAACCCCTGTCGGCTACCATTGATATCCCCTTTCAGGGGAACTCGCTGCCATTGAGGCCGCGCCGCCGATCATCGTGCCGCTTTTCGAGATGGTTGTCGTTGTCTTTGTGGAGGTTGTAGTCGTCATTGTTGTCGATAAGTGCGGTGCGAATCGTAGTGGTGATACTCTTTTACCTATTGAAGATTTCGAGAGTTTTCATTATTCCTCGCTTCGCGGAAATTTTGCGTCGTGAATATGCGGGAGGAAGTGGTGGGAGTGCCGTTGTCGGGTACTCACTTTGCGTCACAGCGTTGGTGGAGTGCGGGAGGAGAAAATCGGCGTGCTGTCGTTCAACGGCAACAAGATGATAACCACTTCGGGCGGCGGCGCTCTTGTGTGCAAGGATGCCGAGAGTAAGAACAAAGTGATGTGGTATGCCACACAGGCCCGCGACGCTTACCCCTACTATCAGCACACCGCCATCGGCTACAACTACCGCATGAGCAACGTGTGCGCCGGCATCGGGCGCGGGCAGATGACAGTGCTTGAGGCGCACATTGCCCACCACAAGCATGTGCAGGCGCTTTACAGTGAGCTGCTTAGGGGTGTGGAAGGCATTGCACTGCACGAGGCCCCCAATGCGGACTACGACTCCAACTACTGGCTCTGCACCGCCACGCTCGACCCCGCACTGCGGTGAAAGGGCAGGAGAATGCCTACAAGGAGGTGGTGAAGACCGCCGTGGGCGGCGCTGCCGGGGTGATACACATGGTGGACAGCCCCACGACAGACTGCCAGCCGAACGACAACGTGGAGGCGCTGCGCGTATATATGCTCTCGAAGAAGGTGGAGGCGCGCCCCGTGTGGAAGCCCATGCACAAGCAACCCGTCTACAAGGATGCCCCAGCCTACGTCAGCGGGGTGTCGGAAGCGCTGTTCAAGGTAGGCATCTGCTTGCCTGCCGGACCAATGGTGACGGACGACGATGTGCGCTATATAGTGCAGAGCATCAAGGAGGCTATCCTATAGTCTTGGGTCGCCCTCGTTCCTTGCCAATTATCCCCCAAGAAAGTGGAGCGGCGTGGCGTGGGGCGCTGTGGGGGATTTGCGCATAGGGAGGCGTTGCTGGGCTTTTGCCGGATTGGGTAATGCCGCCAACCGGATTGGATCCTAAGTTGCATTACAAGACGCGCCACGATGTCGAAGCGAGAAGATACTTGGCTTGCAAACTATGCGATGCTCAAAGCGTTTGTTGTAGAGCATGGCCACTTGCCGGACAAACGCAAGGTGGAGAACCGCGGCTTGCTGAACTGGTGGAAGTACAACCAGCGGCTGATAAAGCAAGGCCGGCTGGACGGTGAGCGCCAGAAGATGCTCGCCGAGCTAGGCGCAATGCGGCGGCTGGGTTGAAAGCCCACGAAGTATAGGCTATGATGGAAGATGGAAAACCTATTGTGGTGGCGGGGCCCTGCAGCGTGGAGTCGCTAGGGCAGCTGCGCGCGGTGGCCACGGCCTTGGCGCAGATGCCGCAAGTGGCGATGGTGCGCTGCGGCGTGTGGAAGCCGCGCACGCGGCCGGGCGGATTTGAGGGTTGGGGCGAAGAGGCCTTGAGGTGGATTGCGGAGGTAGCTGGGGAACTGGATGGACAGGGGCGGAAACTGCGTTTTGCCTGCGAGGTAGCGCGTCCAGAGCATGTGCAGGCGGCGCTACGCTACGGCCTAGAGGGGGTGTGGATAGGTGCCCGCACCACGGCAAACCCGTTTATGGTGCAGGAGCTTGCCGAAGCGATGAGGGGCTCGGGGCTGGCGGTGATGGTGAAGAATGCACCAAGCCCCGATGTGCGCTTGTGGATAGGTGCCATAGAGCGTTGCCGGCAGGCAGGGCTGACGGATGTGATGGCGGTGCACAGGGGCTTTGACGTCCTAAGGAACGGTGGTTACCGCAACCACCCCTTGTGGGAGGTGCCTATAGAGCTGCGCCGAGCAATGCCCGAAGTGCCCATCATTACGGACCCCAGCCACATAGCCGGCTGCAGGGAGCTACTGCCGGAGGTGGCGCAGACGGCATTGGATTTGGGCTTCGACGGCCTGATGGTGGAGGTGCACCCCCGCCCCGAAGAGGCGTTGACGGATGCCCGGCAACAGATAACCCCCAAGGGTTTGGAGAGGCTGTTGGCGACTTTGGTGCTACGCCGGACCGACAGCACCGAGGCGGACGAACAGCTACGTCTGTTGCGCGGCCGGATAGACCGCCTCGACGACCAGTTGCTACGCCTGTTAGCCGCACGCCTGGAGGTGTGCGGGGAGATTGCTCAGGTGAAGGCCCAAGGCAACCTAGCGGTGTTCCAGCCCAAGCGGTGGGACGCATTGCTGCGGCAACGGATGGCAGAGGCTGGGGAACTGGGCCTGGCAGAGGATTTTGTAAAGGAGATATTCGAAAAGATACATGCCGAGAGTGTGAGGGTGCAGAAAACACTGATGGACAGGCAAGCCGAGGCATGCCCGCAGAAGGGCGACCTCGAGGGGCAACAGAACCCCGAGTAAACCGCAAAGCGAAATATTATGAAGATACGTTTTTTGAAGCTGAAGAACTGGCTGTTGATGACGGCCATGGGTCTACTGGGCATGACTGCATGCCACAGCCCGAAGGAGGCGACCAAAGGCACTCAGCCACCACTCGACCCCAAAGACCCTGTGGTGGAGCCGGACGCGCGCAACTTTGCCGTGATGTACGGCGTGCCTCAGATGGACTTTAGGTTGAGCGGCCGCGTGGTAGATGCCGAGGGCAGGCCCGTGGAGGGCATGCAGGTGGTGCTGGTCAACCAAACCATCGACATCTCGCCGGATTACATGCAGGAGGATAACCCGCATGTGCAGCAGTATCTGCGCAGTGCCTCCGACACCACCGACGCCGAGGGACGGTTCGAGGCCTCGGTGCGCGACGTGCCTGTGGAGAGTCAACGTGTGATAGTGCGCGACATCGATGGCGAAAAGGGCGGCAGCTACCAAAGCCAAATGCTGGAGGTAAAGTTTGGCCCGGAGGATCAGACCGAGCAGGGCTCGAAGTGGTATCAAGGCCAGCGGTCCAAAGAGGTGGAGATTGTTGTGGAAGAGAAGTAAAACTTAGCAACAGGTGAACATCAAGGATGAAATCTGGCGGCAGTACAGGCACAACGAAAGCCGACTGCACCCGCTTAGGACGCTCTTTTGGGAGTGCACGTTGCGGTGCAACATGCATTGCCGGCATTGTGGCAGCGACTGCACAGCCAGCCCCGCAGTGCCCGACATGCCGGCAGCGGACTTCTTTGGGGCTTTGGACACAATTGCCCCACATGTGGACCCGCACAAGGTGTTTGTGGTCTTTACTGGTGGCGAACCTTTGCTGCGGCCCGACCTTGAGGCCTGCGGGCAGGAGTTGCTCCGGCGCGAATTCCCTTGGGGGATGGTGACTAACGGTTTTTTGTTGGACGAAAGCCGGTTAATCGGTTTGCTGCGTAGCGGCATGCACTCCATTACCGTCAGCTTGGACGGCTTGCAGCCAGAGCACGACTGGATGCGGCAGACGCCGGGCGGCTTTGAGCGCGCCTCGAAGGCCATCGGTCTGCTGGGGCGGACTTCGGGTTTGCTGTGGGATGTGGTAACCTGCGTCAACCAGCGCAACTACAACCAGCTCGAAGCTATCAAGGAGCATCTGCTTGGGCTTGGGTGCCGGCGTTGGCGCATCTTTGCCATTGCCCCCATGGGGCGTGCCGCAGGGGATGCGGAGCTGAGGTTGAGCGACAGCCAGTTCACAGGAGTGCTCGACTTTGTGCAGCGCACCCGCAAGCAGGGGCACATAGCTTGCAACTACGCTTGCGAGGGCTACCTGGGGAGATACGAGACCAAAGTGCGCGACCACCGCTTCTTTTGCCGGGCAGGCGTGGAAGTGGCATCGGTGCTATGCGATGGCGGCATATCGGGGTGCACTAGCATCCGCAGCAATTTCCGCCAGGGCAATATCTACCGCGACAATCTGTGGGAGGTATGGGAAAACCGTTTCCTCCCTTACCGCGACCGCCGGTGGGCGCGCAAGGGGCAGTGCGCCGATTGCAAAGCCTGGCGCTGGTGCGAAGGTGGAGGGATGCACCTCTACGACAACGAAGGGCGGCTACTGTCGTGCAGCCTGCAACACATAGTGGACTAGGCGGCTGCGGCGTTGTGCCGAGCCTTGGGCTGTGGCCCTTGGACGAGAACCGGGGGCGGGTGATGAATGTAGGCTACACTACGGCAGTGGCGCGGAAAGGATTTTTTGTGTCAGGGCTTGAAGGTCGACACTGTCGGCGGGGAAGACGATTTGGGCCTGAGAATAGTAGGGTAGCCGATGTGAGAGTTGGGCGAGGATGAAGGCGCGGAGCTCTTGGGGACTCTTGCCAGCGAGCAAAGGGCGCGGTTTGCGCGAGCGTTGTGCGCGCCGAAGAATTTCCGTGACGCTGACCTCTAGATATACCGAAACGCCGTGGCGATTGATCCACTGCATGTTGTCGAAATGGCACGGCGTTCCTCCCCCAGTGCTGACAATAGCACCGCCTAGGCACGCGGTGCTGTGGAGCACTACTTGCTCCAACTGGCGGAAGGCTCCCTCGCCGTAGCGGCTAAAAAAGAGGGGGATGGAGGTGTGGTAGCGCTCCTCGAAGAGTTGGTCGAGGTCGACGAAACGCTGACCCAAGCATTGAGCAAGTTGGCGTCCGACGGTGGTTTTGCCGCTGTACATGTATCCCAAAAGGTAGGTATTCAAGGAGAGGTGATATAATAGGGGGTACAGTTGGAATAGGAGGTCTCAAGTGCCGATGGCAGGCTAGTGGTGGGTGCGTTCGCGGAGTTTTTGTAGGGCATCGTTGGGTATCAAATGCCGGTAGCGGGAGATAAGCGTGGGATCCTCGACAACAGGGATGGAGGCGCTACCTTTGGCAGTGGCTTTTGTGGTGACAGGTTGCCCGTCGGAGATGGTGAGGAGCGGAAAGGTGCATTTGGCAGTGCCAGCAAAGATGCCGAGAGCCCCGTTGACATTGCTGTAGACTTCCGGCGGTTCGGTAATCAGCGACATCATGCTGCTGATTTCGTCAACATTTTGTAGGTAGCGGTAACGGTCGGGGGTGACACACTCAACGGAAAGTTCGTATTGGTGAATATAGGGTTGGATTTCGTTGGTGTCGCGGAGCAAGATGAGCAGGATGGAGGCATTGTGGGTGCGGCCGTCGATATTGGCGTCGGTAGTGAGCAACTGGGTGTAGAAGTAACCCCAGAGGGCTTCGGTGGCGGCGGCATTGGACGAGGTGAGCGCTTTGTCGAAGCAGAAGAAGTAGGTGTTGTAGGTGGTGTCCGTGGTGTCGGAAAAGTTGAAATAGGGGATGTAGACGGCGCCGCTGTCGCGCTGAGTGATGCCAAAGCGGTAGTAGTTGGGGTAGCTAGCGGGGTCGGTGATGTTGAAGTTGACCACTAGCAGGTTGAAGGTGGTGTCGCTGTTGATGTAGGCCACGGGGTTGCTAATCTGGGGCATGCGGGGCACATAGGTGCTGGCGGTGACGGAGCGGCCTTGGGCTTGCACTTGGATGGAGAGGCTGTCGTCGGCCTGCGGGGTATAGTCGAAAAAATAGCGGCACCGATCGACGCGGTTGGGCCGGTAGTCGGTGCCGTTGACAGTGAGGGACATATCAACATCCTCTATGAGGTGGTTGTTGCTGGTGTCGAGGAAAAAATGGCTGTTGGCAAAATAGACAAAGAACGGCTTCCCGACGGAGGGCATGCCGTTGAGGACTGGTTGGGAGGGCGAGTCGAGGGGATCGACCTCGATGACTTTCTCGCAGCCGACAAAGAGGAGTGCGAGGATTGGGAGGAGGATAAGTCTTTTCATTTTTGCGGGTTGTTTTGTTTTGGTCAGAGCCTTGTCTGCATTGCAGCGTGATGGCTGGCGCGGAGTTTTTGTAGGGGGGGGCGATGCTACCCTCAACAGATTTGTCAGAAATAGAGTGTGTAGGAAACCGATGGCAGGATGGGGAAAATGGAGAGTTGGACGAGCGCGCGGGAGTACCCGCGGTAGGTGTATCGGTTGCTAGTGTAGGTGATGTAGGGGTTGGCGTGGTTGTAGAGGTTGTAGATGCTTGCATTGATGGTGCGGCGGATGCGGCGGGGCTGACCGTTGGCAAGAGTGCGGCGGGTTTTGAAGGTACGGTGGAAGTTGGCGCTGACATCGGCGCGGTGGTAGTTGGGCATGCGATAGTTGTTGCGGCTGCTGATGTAGGAGAGGTTGTGGCCGCCTGAGTTATAGTCTTCGGGGTCGTCGGAAGCTTGCGGATAGCGTTGCATGGCCAGGGTGGCAGTGTTGCCGGTGCAGAAGACCCAAGTGGCAGAGACGTCGAAACGTTCGCTGAACTTGTAGTTGAGCACAATGGAGAAGTCGTGTCGGCGGTCGTATTTGGCAGGGAACGGATTGCCGTGGTTGAGCACCTGGCCCTCGCGGTTGAAGAGGTGGGTAGTGCGGCTCCAGGTGTAGGCTACCCAGCCGGTAAACTCACCAAAGTTGCGCTGCGCGAGGAACTCCACGCCATAGGTCCAGCCATCGCCTAGGCAGACAAGGTCCTCCCACCCTTGGGAAGTGCCGAAGGCGGTCATGCCGTCCTTGTACTCGATGAGGTTGGACATGTGCTTGTAGTAGCCCTCCACGGAGAGCTCCGCCACTAGCGGGATGTTGTAGCAAAGGCTTGCCGCTACCTGATGGGCATTCATGGGCCGAATGCGGTCGGTGGAGGGCACCCACAGGTCGGTGGGCATCGAGACGCTGGTGGTGGAGAGCAGGTGCATGTACTGCGTCATGTAGGCGTAGCCAGCCTTGACAGAGAGGTTTTCGCCCAGCAGAAGCCGTGCCGAAAGGCGAGGCTGAAGGGACGGATAGAATGAATTCTCTACCTGAAAACCGCTGAAGTGTAGGCCATAGTTGACCTTGATGTGGTCGTTGATGCTCCAGTCGTCCTCGGCAAAGACTGCCCAGTCGTTGGCAAGGACGGTGGCATCCTGGATATTGGTGTCCATCTGCCAGGCTTCGTTCATCTGGATTTGGTCGTAGTAGTCGACGCTTGCACTAGCCACGCTGGGTCGGACCCAGTGGTGGGTGAGGTAGGTGCCGAACTGGATGTCGTGGCTGGTGTTGGGAGCAAAGGCAAAGTCGGCACGGCCTGTAAGGTCGCGGATGCTGGAGAGGTAGTTGCCGTCGATGGTGGAGACCTGTTCGGTGCCATCGTTGAGGGTGGCCACGGACTCGATGCCGACATCCATGGCGTTGGTGTATTGGGTGTAGGATGCCGACAGGTTCATGAACAGGCGGGGCCCGAGCACATAGTTCCAGCGAAGTCCTCCAACTACATTGCCCCAGTTATTGGAGTAAGAGAGGTATTGGTCCTCCTGAAGGCTGCTCTCGGTGCGTATGCGGATATTGGCATCGTCATCGCCAGCATAAAAAGTGGCATAGAGGCGGCTTTTGTCGGAAAAGGTATGGACGGCCTTGGCATTGATGTCGTAGAAATGGTAGCCTGCATTGAGTTTGGTTTTGCCGTCGGCGTCCAATGCCATCCGTGCTACCAAAGGGCGGAGCAAAAGGTCGGCATAGGTCCGGCGGGCGGAGAGCGAGAAAGTGGTCTTGCCGGGGACTATGGGCCCTTCTACTGCTAGCTTGGCCGAGATAAGGCCGAGGGAGGCATTGCAGTGGATATCCTTGTCGTTGCCGTTGTTGGTGGCCACATCCAGCACGCTGGAGAGTCGACCGCCGAAGCGGGCGGGGAAGCTGCCTTTGTAGAGGGTGACGTTCTTGACCGCATCGGCATTAAAGGCGGAGAAAAATCCACCAAGGTGGTTGACATTGTACAGCGGGACGCCGTCCAGCAGAAAGAGGTTTTCGTCGGGGCCGCCACCGCGGACGTACATGCCGCCCGTGCCCTCGTTGCCGGACTGTACCCCGGGCAGGAGCTGGATGGCTTTGAGGATGTCGGCTTCACCAAAAAGAACCGGCACAGTCTTCAGTTGCTCGACGGGCATCTCCAAAGCGCTCATCTGCGCCGACTCGCGGGAGTTGACCCGCTGGGCGGTGATGGTGACCTCCTGAAGTTGTATGCTAGGCTTAAGGGTGTAGTTGCGGGGGTGGTTGGCAGTAAGGACCAAAGTATCGTAGAGGGGCTCATACCCTACATAGGTGATGCGGAGCAACGCGCTGTCGCCTTTAAGGGTGAGGGAGAAACGGCCGTTGGCATCGGTGGTGGTGCCTTTGCCGCTACCTTGGTCCAAAATGGTAGCGCCAATGAGCGTTTCGCCGCTAGCCTGGTCGGTGACAGTGCCGCTGACGGTATGTTGGGCGAAGCAGAGCAGGGGGGTCAGCAGCAAACAGAGCAGAAAGAGGTGTCTGGACATTCGGATAAAAGTTGCAAAATGGTTTTGTTGAAAACAGGATGGATGCGTTCGCCTGCAATTTCGCACAACGGCACGAGTACAAATCGGCGTAAGTGCATTCGGGGGTGGGGGAGGATGAGTTTGGGGGAGCGGATGACAAGGGAACCGTAGAGAATCATGTCGATGTCGATGGGGCGCGAGTAATAGAGCTTTGGCGTAGAGCCTTCCCGTACGCGACCCAACTCCTTTTCGATAGCTAGCGCCTGGGCGAGGCATTCGTAGGGGGAGAGACTTGTGCGCACTTCAAGTGCTTGGTTGAGAAAATCTTGAGGCTTCTCATCCCCAGCAAAGTCGCCCCAAGGGGCCGTCTGGTAGACGGCAGAAGAACCAACAACAGACCCGATACGTTGTTGTATCAGGTCTGTAGCTTGGCCTAGCGTGGCCTTGCGGTCGCCTTGGTTGCCGCCAATAAGCAGGAAAAGCGATTCGGCATTCATCAGCCGCAGTGCATGTAGGTGTCAACCAATTCGAGAATCTTTTCGGAATCGTTGCCAATATCGGCGCGTAGCGTGCGATCGTTGAATGAGCGGAGCTCTTTGATGATGCCATCGATAAGGCCGGGAGCGAAGACGCCCCGTTCCTCATAGACGCCGCGGTCGCGTTCGAGCAGGTCGGCGCTGGCAGCACAGCTGTCGGGCAACACATCAAGGCGTTTGAGAACCTCTTCATGTTCAAAGATGTTGACGCTCACGTAGCGCTCGCGCGCATACTCGATGGCATTCTCCATCTCAAAACCGTGGCGGGCGGCAACGGCCATGCCGGCTAGCAACAGATAGACGTTGGCGCTACCGTCGGGGGTGCGGAGCTCGATGGTTTGCTTGTGGCTAAAATCGACGGATTTGTTCTCCTCCAATGGGTTACAGCTTGCCATCATGTTGCCCGATCCCTTGGTCCAGCCCAGAGGCACACGGACCATGGCGCTGCGGTTGCGGTCGCCCCAGCAGATGTTGGTAGGCGCTTCCTGGTGGGGCACCAGGCGGAAGTAGCTGGTGGGGTTGGTGTCGCCAAAGGCGGTGAGGGATCCGGCACATTGGAGGATGCCTGCAACGGCTTTCAAGGCTACATCGGAGAGGCCGTTTTCGCCAACATACATGTTCTTGCCGTCCTTGCTGATGCGGGTGTGGATATGCATGCCGCTACCGGCTTTGCCAACGGTAATCTTGGGCGCAAAGGTAACGGTGATGCCGTATTGGTTGCCAAGGGTGCGCATAATCCATTTGGCAATGACTAGCTGGTCGGCAGAGTCCTCAAGGGTGGTGGGGAGAAACTCGATTTCGTTTTGCTCATACATGTTCTGCTCATGGTAGAAATTGCCCACCTCGCTGTGGCCGTATTTGATCAAGCCACCGCATTCGGCAATGAGTTTCATGGCCTCGGTGCGGAAACTCTCGAATTTGCAGAAAGGAGTGGAATTGTGGTAGCCGTGCTGGTCCTCAGCCTGGTAGTCGTCCTCACGGGAGGCAATAACGTAGTACTCTAGCTCGCCCATGGTCTCGAACTCCATGCCACCGGTTACCTCGCGAAAAGCATTGCCGGCCTTGTGCAGGGTGTATTCGGGAGCCATTTCAAAGGGCTTGCCGTCCTTTGTGTAGAAGTTGCACAACAGATCCAGGGTGGGGATGTCGGCAAAGGGGTCGAGAAAAGCAGTGCGGAAGCGTGGGATGACATAAAGGTCGCTGTTGCCGGCCTCGATATAGGGGAAGAGGCTGCTGCCGTCAACACGCTCGCCGGAGGTGAGGATTTCGTCGGCATGTTCGAGGCTGTTAATGACAAAGTTCAGTGTCTTGAGCTTGCCGTCGTTTGCCATGTAGCGGAAGTTGATCATCTCGATTTCGAACTCCTCGATGACCCGGAGGATATCGGCCTTGGTGAATTCTTTCATGGGTTTTTGGAGGAATTGAACCAAGCGGTTGGGATTAAGTTTCAGTTCTTCTTGCTTCATATGGAAAGGTATTTTTTTTAAATCCGGCTGCAAAGATACGGCTTTTTTTGTAACCATTACATTTTTTTTCGTACTTTTGCAATTCCAAAACAAAAACAACACAGCTATGTTCAAAAAAGAGACTTATATTGCCCGACGCGAGCAACTGCGCAAGGACGTAGGCCACGGGCTTATCATCATTCAGGGTAACCGCGAGGCTCCCTGCAACTATCCCGACAACACCTATTGGTTCCGTCAGGACAGTACTTTCCTGTATTTTTTTGGTCTCCAGCGTGAGGATTTGGTGGGAGTACTCGACTGCGACAGCGGTCAGGACTACGTCTTTGCCAACGACTACGACATCGATGATGTGATTTGGAGCGGTCCGCTACCTAGTGTAAAGGAATTGGCTACCAGTGTTGGTGCTACCGCTAGTGGCGACCTCTGTGCCTTGCAGGCACTTTGCACCGAGGCTGTCGGCCAGGCTCGTAAGGTCCACTTTCTGCCTCCTTATCGGGCCGACAATACCCGCCAGATGAGCCAGTTGCTAGGTATCAAGTTCGACGCCGTCGCCCGCTATGCCAGCATGGAATTGGTTATGGCCTGCATCAAGCAACGCAGTGTCAAGAGCGATGAGGAAATTGCCGAAATCGAAAAGGCCATTGCCACCGCCTACAACATGCACACCTGCGCCATGAAAATGGCCATGCCGGGGCGCTACGAGTATGAGTTGGCCGGCATCATGGAAGGCGAAGCCTGGAAGGGCAATGGCCCCGTGAGCTTCCCCATTATCATGACGGTGCATGGCGAAACCCTTCACTTGCATGGCCACAACAACAGGCTCGAAACAGGCCGCATGCTGGTGATGGACGCAGGTTGCGAAACCGCCATGAACTATTGCTCCGATATTACTCGCTCGGTGCCTGTGGGCGGCAAGTTCAACGACCGCCAGCGCACCATCTATGAGATTGTGTTGGCCGCACAACTGGAATGCCTGAAGCTTTCCCGTCCGGGCATTACCTACAAGGAGGTTCACACCGCCATTAGCAAGGTGTTGGCGCAAGGCTACAAGGACTTGGGCATTCTCAAGGGCAATGTGGATGATATTGTGGCCAGCGGAGCCCATAGCTTGCTTATGCCTCACGGCTTGGGTCACATGATGGGGCTGGACGTTCACGACATGGAAAACTACGGTCAGGTTTACGTCGGCTACGACAATCGGACCCGCCCCAGTAACCAGTTTGGGCTGGCCAGTCTCCGCTGTGGTCGCGAGTTGCAGAAAGGTTTTGTGGTTACCGATGAGCCGGGCTGCTATTTCATCCCCGCCCTTATCGACAAATGGCATGCCGAAGGCACCAACAAGGATTTTATCAATTTCAGCGAACTGGAAAAATGGAAGGACTTTGGGGGTATCCGCATCGAGGACGATGTGCTTATCACCGAGGGCGGATGCCGTGTGTTGGGCAAACCCATCCCCAAAACTGTTAGGGAAATCGAGCAAACTATGGCTAGTTAGGCCTCTCTGCAAACCTCCAGCAAAAAAAACAGGCATCAAACGATGCCTGTTTTTTTTTATTCCCTCACCAAATGCTATTTCATGCGGGATAGCGCCGCTTGAGCGGGTTCGTAGCCGGCGGTAGCGGCTTTTTTGTACCACTGGCGCGCCTTCTTGGTGTCGGCGGGGACGCCGTCTGCACCCTTTTCCAAAATTGCTCCGCAATAGTACATGGCAATTACATCGTCATTGTCGGCAGCCTGGGTGAGCCAAGCGAGGGCCTGGGCTACGTTGGGCTCCACATAGATGCCTTTGATGTAGCAATCGGCCAGTAGACGGCAGGCACGGTTATGTGCATGGTCGGCGGCATATTTGTAAAGGTCGTAGGCTTTTTTGGAGTTGAGCACTACGCCTAGGCCTTCCTGGTAGCAGTACCCCAAATTGCAGTATCCATCCAAATCGCCCAAGGTGACGGCCTTCTCGTAGTAGAGAACGGCGTTCTTGAATTCACCTTGCTCGAGGTAAACATCTCCAAGGGTATTGATGGCGCGGATATTCTCATCATCGGCGGCTTTTTCTAGCCAACTGATGGCTGCGGCGGTGTCGGCATGACAACCGAGACCACTCAGGTAGCACACACCTAAATAGAAGGTGCTGGGTTGGTCGCCAAGGCTGACGGCAGTGTCGAGGTAGGCTTTGCCTAAGTTGTCGTCCTCGGGGCAACCGTTACCTTGCAGGCAGGCAAGGCCGAGCGCTCCATAGGCTTGTGGGTTCTTGTGGACATTGGCAATGTTCTGATACAGTTCGTAAGCAGCTTTAGGGTCGGCTTCCTCTACGCCGATGCCTTCCTGCAGGCAGGCGGCCAAAACTAGGCTGGAGTTGACATCGCCGCGTTTGGCACCGGTGAGAAAAATCTCGAATGCCTCGGCCTCTGACCCGGCAAGGAGGTATGGCTTCCCTAGTGTAAAACAGGCTGGGCCATTGCCGTTTTGGTAAGCGGTGAGGTAGTAGGCTAAGGTAGAGTCGATATCGTTAGCAAGGCCTCCACGTCCGTAGTTGTAGAGCTCGGCTACGCAGTAGGCGGCATCGCCTATGCCTTCGGCAGCTGCTTCCTTCAGATATGGGATGGCTTGTGCCGTATCGACCTCCACACCGCAACCCTCTAGATAGGAACGGCCAATGCAATAGGCACCTTCGGCCGAGCCGGATTCATAGGCTTGGCTATAATAGCTCAAGGCTATGTCGCAGCTCTTTGGAACGGACTGGCCGGCACGGTAATAGTCGCCCAAATGGCACTTGGCTTCGGCATAGCCGAGGTCGGCAGATTTTTGGAAGCAGAGCAATGCTTGCATCGAATCGGTGGGAACGCTGGGTGCGGAGAGATCGATTCCTTCGTAATAGAGCCCCATCATGTAAATACCTTCGGGTATACCATCTTCTGCTAGGGCGCGGAAGCATGCAACGGCCTTGTCCTGGTCGGCAGTGTCCACCAAAACGTCATAGGCATGGCAGCATCCAAGGGCGTAGATTGCATTATTATAGCCGGCTGCAGCGGCTTGCTCAAGGTAGTCCATACCCGTGGCGATGTCTGCCTCAGTGCCTTTGCCAACCAATCCGTTGGTATAGAGGCTGAAGAGGCGGTATTGGGCAGGCGCAATGTCGGCCTTGGTGTAGAATTCGGCAGCTTTTTTGTAGTTGACTTTATAGCCGTACTCTCCCGCCTCGTGAAGGCACCCTATGCCATAGGCACAGAGGGCACTGCCTTTCTTGTAGCCGGTGCTTAGCGCACTGGTATAGGCTTTGCCGTCGCCTCGACCCTCGTAAATCATAGCTTTGTAGAAATATCCGTCGGCAAGGCCATTTGCAATCATCTTGTCGTAGCACTCCATGGCCATCTCGTAGTTGCCGCTACTGGCATAGAGTCTGCCGATACGACTTAGGACGGTATGTTCGCCGTAGAGGTCGGCCAGCCGGTAGTATTTGACAGCTTTTGGCAGGTCCTCATGAGGGCCAGCCTCGTAGATTTCACCCAAAGACATGGCACATTGCGCGCTGTGCATTACCTCGGCTCCACGTTGAAACCAGGCCATAGCGGTTGGGTGGTCTGCTTCGCATCCAATGCCGCCATAGTACATCTCGCCCAGATATTGGCATGCTTCTCCGGCGCACTCCCTGTCGAAGGTATTTTCGGCAACACTGCTGAAGTAGTCGATGGCCTTGCCATATTGGCCGCCGCTAAAATAGGTTCTGCCGATGGCTATAAGGCACAAACTGTTGTTTTCTGGTCCGAAGTGCGCTCCCTCTTCCCAAATGCGCATGGCTTTGGCACTGTCGCGCAAGGTTATGTCGTTGGGGAACATGTAGCTTGCACCGGCCACAAATTGGGTGTAGCCTAAGTTGTGGTGCCGAGCAATCAACCCACTCAAGGTCTGCTGGGCCGCAACTTCGTCCGTATCTTTGCCGTATCCGTTCATAAGCATCACAGCGCCTACGGTGGTGGCACCAGCATCGCCCCATTTGGCGCCTTCATCAACCCACTTCCAAGCTTCTTTGTAGTTGCCGCGGTTGAAGTGATATTCTGCCAACTCGCCAGCAGCATAGTGGTAACCCGATTCCCAGGCTTTCTTCCAGTGGCTGACAGCTGCCTTTTCGTCAAGGGCCAATCCATATAGGCCACGGGCATAGATTTTGGCCATACAGCAATGCCCCCAAGTCGAACCGGCTTTGGCGGCCTGCTGGTAGAGGTCGATGGCTTTGGCAGAATCTACGGCCACTCCGTAGCCGTATTCATAGCAACGGCCCAAGGCGGCAAGCGCGTTGGGCAACCCCCGGTCGGCCCATTCCTTCCGTACAGAGTAGAAGTGGGCGGTATCTTTCGGCCGCAGAGTGCCGATTAGGTCGTACCTCGACAGGTGTAGCCAACCCTCGCCATCGCCCAGGTCGGCGGCACGTTGGTACCACTTGAGCGCCAAGGTGGAGTCTAGGTCCACTCCAGCGCCATGTTCGTAGCACTCGCCAAGGAGCACCATCGCCTTGGAGTCGCCTTGCTGGGCCTTGTTGATCAGTTTTTGGTCGGCTTGTGCAAAGGCCAACCCTGGCAGCAAAGCCAATAGAAAGAAAGAGGATAAGGTCTTCTTCATGGTGTATAAAATCTGTATTTTCGCGGTGCAAAGATACTAAAAAAATTCCGGTTACGTTAATAACAATTATTTTTACTCAAAAAAAAGTATGGAAACACTGGAATTGGTTATCGAAAATACCCGCATCCGCAAAACCGTTTTACCGGGCATCACGCTGTCCGCCCTCGCCCAGGAATATTATACCGATTTGGGGCAGTGGCCATTGGAATATCCTATTCTTGGCGCGTTGGTCAACAATGTTGTGGAGGACATGAACTACCGCATCTACAACCCCAAAACCATCCGTTTTTTCGATATCACCGACCCCCAGGGGCGTCGGATGTACCAGTCGTCGCTTATCTTTATGCTCTACAAGGCGGTGCGCGAATGTTATCCGCAAGCCACCCTCTCGGTAAAGCATTCCATGCACGGCGGGTTCTATTGCACTATAGAAAACTCCGGTGAGGCGGACCGTTTCGCCCTCGCGTCCGCAGTGCGCGACCGCATGATTGAAATTCAAAAGCAGGATTTGCCTTTCGAGTCGAAAGTAATGTTGCTTGCCGATGCCATTGAAGTGGTGAAGAAGGCCAACATCCCCCAAACGCAGAAACTGATGGAATCGATGGACCAGCTTTACATCACAATGAACTATCTCGGTGGCACCGTCCATAAGTTCCACACCAAGCTCGTCCCCAGTGCAGGTTGCCTTCGGTCGTGGGATTTCTTTACTTATTCCGATTCCGGTTTTCTGTTGCAGATGCCAGATATAAGGCATTTCGAGAAGATGCCGCTCCTCCCCGATACCCCCAAGCTTTTCAGCATCTTTAGGGAGCATCACCGTTGGGCCGACCTGTTGCATGTACCCACCATTACCGACCTCAACCGCATTGTGCGCGATAAGGGCGAAAACCGCTTGATCCATGTAGCCGAGGCTTTGCACGAGAGAAAATACGCCGATATAGCCGATATGATTTACCAACGCCGCGACCATGTGCGGATGGTGTTGTTGGCGGGCCCTTCCTCTTCGGGCAAGACCACCTCATGCCGCCGTTTGAGCGTGCAACTGAGTGTTCTTGGATTCGATGTAAAGCAAATCTCGCTCGATGACTATTTCGTCTCTCGCAACAGAACCCCCAAACTGCCCAATGGCGAGTTCGACTTCGAGTCAGTGGATGCACTCGACATACCCCTGCTCAACGAACACCTACAACGTCTCTTCAATGGCGAAAGGGTGGAAATACCCACTTTCGACTTCCTTAAGGGCGACCCTTACTTCGACGGCAAATCCTTGGAGCTAGGCCCAAACAGTATCCTGCTGGTGGAAGGCATTCATGCCCTTAATCCCAAGCTTACCGCCCAGATCGATAACGCTCTGAAATTCCGCGTTTATGTGTCTGCTCTCACCCAAATTGCCATCGATGACGTCAACATCATTCACACCAATGAGAACCGCATGCTCCGCCGCATCGTTAGGGACAACAACTTCCGTGGTTGGGACGCCTATAATACGCTCCACCGCTGGGCCGAGGTGCGCCGTGGCGAAGCCGTGAATATCTTTCCATTTCAAGAGAATGCCGATGCAATGTTCAATTCGGCGTTGCTTTATGAGATTGGGGTCCTCAAGATTTATGCCGAACCCCAGTTGAAACGCGTCCCCGAGAACTGCGAGGAGTTCGCCGAAGCCACCCACTTGCTCAAATTCCTCAAATTTTTCGACCCCATCGACCCCAAGTATATTCCCCCAACCAGTATCATGAGGGAATTTTTGGGCGGCAGTAGCTTCAACTACTGATTCTATTCCACCACAATCTCATCGCAGAATAGATAGCTTTCGGCTCCGGGGGCTGGGTGCCAGGATGGCAATTGTCCGGGGTTCTTTGCCACGATGCGCAAGTAACGGGTGTTGAGATTCAGGTCGCGGATGGCATTGGTGCGGACGATGTTGCCGGGCTCGCGAAAGTCTGGAGTGTAGCGTTCGGTGCGTTCCTCCCTCCAATTGGTGCCATCGTGGGAGGTGTAGATCTCAATCGTCTCGGGCGCCAGAATCCACCCGAGGCTGTTCTGCAGAAACCTCATGGTGACTGTCTTGACGGATGTGACGGTCTTGAGGTCTAGCTCCACGTCAATGTCTTTGCCCCAATAGCCTTGCCAATGACCATCGGCAAAGTTGTTGTCGCTGCCTAGGATGCCGTCCACCAAAGCATTGTCGCCCCCACCGCTATAGACAGGGCGATAGTTGCTGTATGGGGTGTTGAGTTTTTTGAGGTTGCCAATGGCTTTGTGGTGGAGGAGATACTGTTCGCTGTAGACGGGGTCGCCCCATTTGTTGTAGGTAACGGCCTTGACAATGCAGCTACGCCCGATGGTAAAGGGTCTGCGGTATAGGTTGGCTCCTGGGGAGGGTTTGCGTCCGTCAACGGTAAAGTAGATGGGCCGGTCGTTGAACAATGTTTGCAGGGTTACGTACATTTTCTTGTCCTTGTAACTGTTGGTAATAAAGACTTTTTGGCGGAACTCGTAAACCTCACGTCCTAGTCGGTCGTAACGGTCGCAGATGGTGTCGCGGTGGTAGTCGGTGCATTCATCATCCCACAGGTGCAGGTATTCCAGTTTGAGGTTGTGCAGGTTGCGAAAGTAGCCGCGGCTGTAGTCTTGAATCTCGATTTTATTGGCACCGTTATTATTGAGAGACTGATGGAGCATCACCCGCAAGCGGCTCTTTTGGGCCACGCAGAGCAGACGGTGGCAGAAATAGGCGAAGTGGGGCTCCATATTGCTGTCCACAATGCTTAGCGCACGGTTTGCGGCAGCCTCCACGCTGTCGCAACGGGTGAGGACGCTCCCGTCGGTGAGGGCGGGATAAAATTCGGTGAGGGGAAGCATCAGGGCGCTGGTGTTGCACCAATCACCCACATAGGGGTTGTCGACTAGTTCGCCTACGGCATAAACCATTTTGCTGACCGATTTCTGCTCGTTGGTCTTGTAGAGGCGGTTGTAGTCGATATTGCGCAAGCGGTCGTAGTTTTCGTTAAAGATCCGTTCCCTTCTGGCCAGTTCTTCCTTGGCTTTTTGGGGGTCGCTATTGGTTAGTGGATGCCATGCCATTTCGGCAGCCCATGCCATAGCGTGCCAGCAGTCGCCCATAAGGCTTTCGCCGCTGTCGTCCCAAGCGGTATTCATCAAGCCGCGGGCTCCTGCCTTGTAGCCGTCGCGGGCTAGGTAGGCAATATTTTGTATGTAGTTATGCACCAAAGGCAAGGTGCTCCAATGGCTCACGCCAGGGGCTACCCAAAATTGGGTGCCGTGCTCCTTGTGCAGTTGGGCAAATGGAGCAATCATGTTGTCGTAGCTCTCCTGGGCGCCGTAGCTCCAAACGATGTATTGCATCTCCTTGGGCAGTTTACCTATCATTTCGGGATTCTTACCCACAATGTCGCCCCACATCAGCACTTCCATTTTCTTACCATCGTGCGAGTTGCCGTAGGCCTCCTGAACCATATCGTAAACGCGGTTGATATGTTGGCAGTAAACCTCGTCAGCGCCCCGCGTGCTTACATACTCTTTGGCGCGTCCGCTGCCAAGGCCCTCGGTCTCGTCGCAGTTGATATTGAAAAAACGGCTACTGTGGTATGCTGCAACGGTGTTCTCAATTTGCTTGCGTAAAAAGTCATAGGTTTCCTCTTTTGAGGGATTGACATTAGTGGGACTATCCATCATAATTTGATAGTAGGGTATTCGCAACGTTTTCTCGAAATGGGCAAAACATTGCAGGTTGGCCATCATGTAAGGGTCGTTGGCATACTCATAGCCAGTAATGCCACTATTGCCGGAAATGTCGGGGTAAAGCTCGTTGTAGAGGGTGTGCTCGGTGTAGTAGTTGCCAAAATTCATCTTGTATTGGTCGCAGAATTTGCGCATGCGGCGGCGGAAGTCCTTGTTGGGTATAGGTCCGCGGCTGATGTCGTCCAGCCAGCCGCGATATTCATAAGCGGGCCAATCGGTGATGGTCATGCAGGGAACTTGCCCATTGTAGATTTTCTTTAGCTGGGTAAGGGTGCGGATGGCATAGTCGCGGCCCTCGTTGCTGGTGGCATATACCGTCACACCAGTAGGGGCGATCTCAATGCGGTAGGCTTGGCGTTGATTCTGGGCCCCTTCGATTTCAGCCACAAAGTTGCGCGGCGGGTTGATAGTGGTCAGGCTGTAGGTTCCGCTCCCCATCACCACTTTCTGCGGAGTGGGGATAACTCCAATATTTACCTCGTTATTTTGTGCCATGGCGCAGAAGCCAAGCGCCAGCAATGTGAGTAACAATATTCTTTTCATGGGTAGGGTTGTTTGTGTATAGATAATGAGGTTGCAAAGATACGTTTTTTTTTTGTATCGGAAACTTTTTGTATTTTTGCACCACCCAAATGGTGGCATCTCTATAATACTCCCGGAATTTTAGACAACCGCATAGGTTGCAGAAAGAAAAATT
>CAZAAK010000045.1:0-20179 GCA_964483145.1 uncultured Bacteroidaceae bacterium | reverse complement strand
GAGAAGTGTCAGCCCTAATTTTGGTCAGCCGAAAAGTTTTACCGGACAGTAATATAAAAAAATATTCCCCATAAGTCCGCTACAGGATGTAGCGCTCGTTACTAGGGAGAATAACCCCTGCCAAGAGCGCTGGAATATATACCCGTCGGCAGTTCGCCAAGAACGCGGTTTGAACTTCCTAAGGCGCTCTAGGGCTTGACTTGGCTCGTATTCCTATTTTCCTTTGGTTGGCATGTTCGCAACTCGAATCCCGTCAGCATCTTCTCTAGCGTTGGATTGAGGCTGGGCATCTAGCAGACGGCGCATCCGTATACGCCCAGCGTGAGGCTCCCTAGGCGGAGAGCTCACATCCAACCACCTGCATTGGGGTAGTATCCTATCCGCAGGGGAGTCGAGCCCAACCTGTAAGGATTCGGTGAGCGCGTTGTGGCTTTGCCTTTTTGTTTACCTTTTGTTTAGTTTTCTTTTACCATTAGTTTACCTTTTATTTACCTAACCTAAACAAAAGGTAAAAGAAATGTAAAAGAAACCTAAACAAAAGGTAAACAAAAAGACGAGGTTACCATTACCTCACCCTTCCCCCTCGACTGGCCTGTGGAAGATATTGCCCGTCCTCTAAGAAGTTGAGGGACGGACGTGCATAAAAATCAAAAAGGGGGTAATAAAGTCAGGTGGGGAGCAATAATTAGACAGGGGGCAATAATTGGTTAGTTAGGGATCAATAATTGATTAGTCAGGTGCAATAATTGATAGGATTGGCCGTTACCCTAGAACGAGCGGTGGGACGCAAATTGCCGTGAAAGCATTCGGTTGCAGTCTTGAGAATGCACTGCAGTCTTGGGATGCACCGTAGCCCTAGAGACGCGCTGCGGTCTTGAGAATGCATTGTAGCCCTAGGGATGCGCTACAGGCTTGAGAATGCACTGCGGGCTTGGGATGCGCTCTATCGTGGACACAAGTTTTGGATTATGACTATTGATTTTGACGCTACTCAGGAGCAAGTACTGGAACATTTCAA
Source organism: uncultured Bacteroidaceae bacterium (assembly GCA_964483145.1). Lineage (GTDB taxonomy): Bacteria > Bacteroidota > Bacteroidia > Bacteroidales > P3 > Colimorpha. Next base: position 19,161 of record CAZAAK010000045.1, on the reverse strand, counting down.
GGGGGGAGAGAAAGAACTCCATGCCCATATGTTTTTTGATGGGCTCAACCGCATTATGAAGGCAAGGCTAGAGCCGGGCGCTTCCATAGGTCTGCACACGCACGACACTTCCAGCGAGATTTTCTTTTTTACCAAAGGGCATGGTCACGTACTCTACGACGGGCAGATGATGCCCGTAGGCGAGGGGCTGGTGCATTATTGCCGCAAAGGGCACTCGCACAGCCTAATCAACGACTCGGAGCAGGCTTTGGAGTTTTGGGCAGTGGTAGCCGAGCAGTGAGGCCGATAGTGGTGAAGCGGCGGCAGTTGCCTGTGGTAGAACGCAGCGGATGCCGTTGGCAAGATAGGTGGGGAGGATGGCTGCAAAGTGACGAAATCTGCCGCTGGCGGAACGGGAGAAAACCGCCAGTAGCAGAATGGAAGTGCCAACAACAGAGTGGATACCACCAGCAGAATGGAAGATGCCAATAGCTGTGTGTGTACCATTCATTCGGGTGTTGGCGGGAGGGGGCTTCATTTTTGGGCAATTGGTGGATAAAAGTGAATAAAAAAACTAGTTTACTATGAGATATATTGCGATTATTTGGATGGCCTTGGCAGCAATGACTGCAGGCGGTTGTGTGCGCAACATGGGGTATGGCGATACGGCTAGCGACACTACTGCACAGGTGGGTACGGCTAGCGACCCTATCGCACGGGTGGATACGACCGAAAGCCTTTCCTCAAGGCTGGATACAGTTGGCGGCACCCACCAGTGGGTGGAGGAAAGCGGCAAAATGCTGGAGGTGCCCTCTTGTGGGGATGGTGAGCATGTGCTAGCGTACGAAGGCTTTACGGTCTCTTACAACCACAATACGCTAGTGCCCGACTGGGTGGCTTATGAATTGCTGGATTCGGAACTGAACGGAGCCTACGACACCAAAAGCTCCAATTTCAGCCGCGACCCCAATCTCGAAGGATGTCAGGCTTCGCGTGAGGATTATTCGCACTCGGGATGGGACAGGGGGCACATGGCCCCCAAGGCCGACATGCGCTGGTCCTCGGCTGCTTATTGGCAAAGCCACTATTTTACGAATATCTGCCCCCAGAACCACAAACTTAATGCCGGCGACTGGAATTCGCTCGAACGGAAAGTGCGCAACCTAGCCAAGGAATACGGTAGGGTATGGGTGATTTGCGGGCCGATATTCACCACTGGCGAGTTTGGTACCATCGGCCAGGCCAAGGTGCATGTGCCGGACAAATTCTTTAAGGCATTGCTAATCAAAGATGGCGGCGACTATTCCGCCATTGCTTATGTGATGCCCAACAAGGGCGGGCATCATTCGCTCAAGACGTACGCCTGCTCTGTGGATGAACTGGAAAAGATGATAGGTAGGGACTTGTTTTGCCAGCTGGACGATGCCATTGAGCAGGAAGTTGAGAGCGCGGTGGACTGGTCGTATTGGGAGTAATAGCCCAGCGTAGGCAACATCGGCTGGTGCCATTGGTTCATTGCCCGTCTTTGAATTTTACACCGATGGCTTCGCTAACGTTGATAACGTAGTCGCCAATTTTCTCGTAGAGGGAGAAGAGCGAGCTGTAAAGGCTGCCAATGTTGTAGTCGTAGGCACCTTCCTTGATGGCGCTCACGTGTTCGGCACGGAGCTCATCGCGATAGCGGTTGATGGCAGCCTCGGCCTCGTTGGCGCTGTCCATGTCGGCATGGTCGTAGTCGCCTTTGAGGTTGTTGTCCATGATATTTAGGGCGTTCCAGACTAGGCGGGTCATGTGGTCGATATTGTCGTTCAGGTGTTGGTCGAAGTGGACTTCGGTGTCGCGCTTGTTCTTGCGGGTGACGGCTATCTGGTAGATGCTGTCGCCAATACTCTCGAGGTTGTCCACGATGCGTAGCATGGAGCTGATGCGGAGGGAGCCTTTGGCGGAGAGTTCGCCAGTGGAGATATGGGTGAGGTAGTTGGAAATTTCCATCTCCATGCGGTCTGTGATTTCCTCGTACTTGGAGATGCGGGTGACGGTGTCGTTGAACTCTTCGTCGTCCTTGGCGGTGCGCAGGTTAGGGAGGAAGGTGAACATGCGCAGAACGCGTTTGGAAAACTCCTCAATTTCCTTTTCGGCAGCTTGCAGATTGAGTTCGGGGGTATTCACCCAATTGCCAGTGATATATTTGAGCTTGAAAACGTCCTCGTCGTCTTCGGGTTTATCCTTTACCATCCAGTCGACAATCTTGAGGATGAGCGGAATGAAGAACGACAAAATGATAGTATTGACAACATTGAAGAAAGTGTGGAAGATGGACAAAGCCATGGGAATGGCTTGCGGGTCGTAGCCTTCACAGCCCACGGGGGTGTAGGGGCTAGAACCCATCATACCCACGGTGGCTTGGGCGATGATATTGAGTACGGGACGGAAGAAAATAAGCGTCAGGATTACCCCTATCAGATTGAATACCAGGTGCGAACGGGCAGCCTTCTTGCCATTGGTGTTGGCTACAATTGCTGCAAGGTTGGCGGTAATTGTTGTGCCGATGTTCTGCCCCATGACTAGGGCCACGGCAGCATCAAAACCTATCCAGCCGTTGTAGCACATTACCAAGGTGATGGCCATCATGGCTGCGGAGGCTTGGACTAGGCAGGTGAGCAGTGCCCCAATGCTCACAAAGATAAGTATGGACCAAAAGCCAAAGCCGGAGAGGGTGGCCAGGGCTTGCAGAAAGTTGGGGTATTCCTCGAGGTTGGGCATGGCCTCCTGCAGGAAGCCCATGCCAATCAGCAGCAGCGCGAGCCCCATGAAAAATTCGCCGATGGACCGGATACGGTCGCGCTTGAGGAACATGAAAACCAGTGAGATAACGCCTAAGAACAGGGGGAGACTGAAGGCACTGGTCGATTCCCCTAGGCCAAAAAAAGTGATAATCCAAGCCGTTATCGTAGTGCCGATGTTGGCACCCATGATTACGGCAACAGCGCCAGTGAGGGTGAGCAACCCTGCGTTGACAAAGGATACTACCATGACCGTGGTGGCGGAGGACGACTGTATGGCGGCAGTAACAATGGTGCCGGTGAGGATGCCACGAATGGGGCTACCGGTGACCTTGCCTAGAACGGAGCGCATTTTGTTTCCGGCAAATTTTTGCAAGCCTTCGCTCATCAGTTTCATGCCAAAAAGGAAAATGGCAAGAGCACCTGCAAAGTTAAGAACAATAATGAGTACTTGTATAAAAGTCATTAAGGCGTTGTTTTTGGTTTGTAGTTGGGTTCACCCTCCGCCCAGCAAAAGCGTGCGGGAGGAATTTCGGGGGGGGCTGTTCGGCATCCCTCATCAAAAAGGAATTGGACTATTTATCAGTGCCTACCAAACACTCGTCCAATGCCTGAGTGATGGCTGCTTTGTCCATCTTTTGGCCAATGAAGACGATTTTTTGCATGCGGTCGCCGTACAGATCGTCCCAATCGTGGGCTAGGCCAGCATCGGTGTCGAGCATGTAGTTGAGCTCGTCCTGCGGCATGGTGGCATACCACTGACCAGCTTCCTTCAAGCCCACTTGCACTCCGGCCTGTTCGAAAAGGTACGACATGTCGGTGTTGTGTGAGAAGTAGCAGATGCCCTTTGCTCGGATGACCGTCTTGGGCCAGTGCTCGCTGACAAATCGGTCGAACTTGTCGATGTCGAAGGCCTGCCGACGGTAATAGACAAAGGTGCCGATGCCGTATTCCTCCACTTCACCCCCTTCGTGGTGGTGATGATGGTGGTGATGCTCGTGGTCGTGGTCATCTTCATCGTGGTTATCTTCGTGGTGATGTTCATGGCCATCTTCATGGTGGCTGTGCTCATCTTCGTGATGCTCATCTTCGTGGTGGTGCGGTTGCCTAGCTTCTTCGTCCTCCTCGGGGGTGGTGAGGCGCTCGAGCTGGCGTACCCAACCGGCAGCACTCGAGGCGCGTTCGTAGCTGAAGAAATGGGTGTCCAGGATTTCGTCGAGGTCCACGTTGGCATAGTCAGTTTCGATAATCTGTACGCCGGGGTTCAGTTGTATGACAATCTGGCGTAGGCGGTCGACATCTTTGCGCTGGACTTCGGATACTTTGTTGAGTATGACGATATTGCAAAACTCCACTTGCTGTATGATGAGGTTCTCGATGTCCTCTTCGCCAACGGTGGACCCCAGCAACTTGTCGCCGCAGGCAAATTCGCTTTGCATGCGCAAGGCGTCCACTACGGTTACCACGCAGTCGAGGCGCGGGATGCCGTACATGGTGTATTTGGCTTCCATGCGGGGGATGGAGCAGATGGTGCGGGCGATGGGCTCGGGCTCGCAGATGCCGCTGGCTTCGATAACGATGTAGTCGAAGGTGCCGCGTTGCTGGATTTCGGTCAGTTGCTCGATTAGGTCCAATTTTAGGGTACAGCAGATGCAACCGTTCTGGAGCGCCACCAAGCTTTCGTCTTTTTTGCCCACGATACCACCTTGCTGGATGAGGGAGGCGTCGATGTTCACCTCACCGATATCGTTGACAATGACGGCAAATTTGATTCCCTTTTTGTTGCTGAGGATGTGGTTGACCAAGGTGGTCTTGCCGCTGCCGAGGTAGCCTGTGAGCAGCAACACGGGGGTGTTGTGGAATTCCACTTTATTCATGATAGGGTATTTTTACTTTCTTGTGTCCAATAACGAGGTGTGCGGGCTTTTATTGTTTGTGGGGGCAAAAAGCGAACTTTGGGTAGGACATGATGTGCCGAGGTGTGGGTTAAGCCATTTTTGCAGCTTTGCGAAAATATTTACAGTTTTGGGAACATTATTTTGTCAATTCCGCTTTTCTTTGTTATTTTGCAACGGCTTTTGGGGGTTGGAATTGGGTATAAAGGCTTCTTTGTTAGAGACTTGCCCTTGGCTATGATCCTCAAATGCTAGCTGGGATTGCAAAAATATCGAACGATGAAACCTATCCTCACCATCACAGGCTCCGATAGCACCGGAGGTGCCGGCATTCAGGCCGATATCCGCACGATAGCCTCCTTTGGGGCGAAGGCTATGTCGGTGGTGACCAGCATCACGCTGCAGAATTCGTTGGGTATTCAGGAGTTTTATGATATTCCCGCGCCGGTTATCGAGCGCCAGATAGAGGCTGTGGTTGACGATGCCAGCCCGCAGGTGGTCAAGGTAGGGATGGTGCGCAATGCAGCCTCGCTATATGCCATCGTGCAGAGTCTCAGGCGTCACAACCCTCGGTGGATTCTCTATTCGCCAGTGGTTTGCTCGGCGTATGGGGAGCGGCTGATGGACGATTCGCTCATTGCTTTGGTGCAGGCCGAGTTGGTCCCGTTGTGCTCCCTTTTGGTGGTCCGGCAGGGCGATGCCGGGCACTTTCGGGCAGGGCGCATTATCCAAGCTGCCGACAGCCACGGCCGTTGCAACGAGATATGCTCTGCCATAGCAGTTTTCCTCAACCAGGAGGCCTCGCTCGACGATGCCATCCGCAAGGCTTTGCTGATGCTACCTGCCAATGTGGCTACCAGAGAATTGTCGGGCCGTGCGGAGGGGCTTTACCGCGAGTTCCTCACCTTGCAAGAGCAGCTATGCTCGCATAGCCACGACGTGAATTTCTATGCCGATAGGGTAGGGGTGAGCCCGCGCTACCTCTCGCAGGTCACCCGCTGCATGGCTGGCACCACCCCCAAGTCGATAATAGAGTCGACCCTGCTTTTCCGCATCAAGAGCCTGCTCGACCAGCGCCCAGTCCTATCGTTCCAGGACATTGCCGGGCAGCTCGATTTCTCTTCTCAGGCCCATCTTACGCACTTTTTCAAGCGCATTACGGGCCTTACCCCCACGCAGTACCGCAACCGCGATGTCTCGGGCAGTGGTTGCGCGCCCGAGCCTTACCAACCTCAGAATCAAAAGAATTAGAATCAAAAGAAATAATAAACATTATGGTACTATGAATGTAGAAGAATATATCGTTGCCCGCGTGAATGCTTTGATGCACACCGAGGACGCTACCATCGTCAAACGCCTCGAGGGTGGCATGAGCAATTACACCTACGTCGTTGCCACCCGTGGCAAAAAATACACCTACCGCGTGCCTGGCAAACATGCCGAAAAGTTTGTCGACAGGGTTGAGGAATGGGATAACATTCAAGAAGTCAATAAGCTGGATATCAGCAACGCCACCTCTTATGTCGAAATTATCTCGGGCGAGAAATTGGCAGAGTATGTGGAGGGCACTATTATGTCCGATACCGATGTGGTTTCCTACAACGAGCTGTCCGTCAAGGCCCTCAAACGTATCCATGAGAGCGATTTGCATTTTGGCGACTACAACGCTTTCGGCCGCCTTTCGGACTATGAGCGTTATTGCCGCCAGGTGGGCTTTACTCACCCCAAAGAATATGTGCAATTGCGTGGCAGGCTAGAGGAAATGTGCAAGACGCACTCCAATGTCAAACCCGTTCCGTGCCACTGCGACTATCAGCCGACCAACCTAGTAATTAGCGGCGATAAGTTGTATGTGCTTGATTGGGAGTATGCCGGCATGAACGACCCATTCTACGACATTGCCTGCTATGGCAACGCGGGCTTCGACAAGGCGCTGTCGTTGCTGGAAGCCTATGTGGGCCACAAACCCACGCAGGAGGAACTACAACGGCTTTATTTTCACCGTTCTTTCCAGTGCCTGCAGTGGTACAACGTGGCCATCTTCAAGGATCGGGTGGGCCTGAGCAAGGACTTGAATATGGACTTCAACCAAGTGGCAACATTCTTCTTCGACCAAGCCGAATCGTTGGCAGGGGAGTACGACAAGCTTTAAAGTCGTCACTGGCGTAAATAAACGAAGTGGGCGACCGATTTTCGGCCGCCCACTTCGTTTACCGGTTAAGAGCGAACTTCACTTTGAGGATGTGTAGGGGTTGTCGCGGACTAGGCGGACGGAGCAACCATCGTAGCTGCTCCCGAATATATAGTCAATGGAAAGTCTAGAAGAGGTAAAGGTAATAAAGTAAGGACCTGACAATAAACTGAAGGTAGCCCTAGGGTTAAAAGTGTATGTCCAATAATGTCCTTCGGGTCCGGAAGTAGAAGCATAAGTGTTGCCCGTGCGAATGCCTGCCGCGGGGAGGAATACGCAACCGGCGGGGACAGTGCTCGGGTTGGAAGAGGAGCTGTAGTTACTTTGCTGCGTGTAGCCGTCGGGGTAGATGAGCAAGCCGCTGACGGAATGTACTTTCATAAATTGATAACTATAGCCTGAGCCAGTTCCGCCGTTGACTTGCCGTGTGTTCAACAGGTAGTCCCATTCATTCTTTTTTAGGGTGCGCCATGTGCCTGCGGTGTTCCCGCCATTGCTTATGGCGTTGTAGTAGCCCCAATCGATGGATGATGATGAATTAGAGGGATAGTCACTCGTGTTGGTAGTGAATAGGTAGGGATAATATGTGGAGTATCCGCTTGTTCCCCATCCAAACAGGTCGAACCAAGTCAAATCGTCGATATTACTGTAGCCGACATCCCCCAAATAATCCCACTGGTTTTCGGCAAACCTCCAAGTGCCTGTTGCGCTACCGCCGTTTATAGTGGAGTGTGTCCCCGATTTCCGGTACTGTAGATTACCTTTCGAAAAATAGACTTTGGAGCCACTGTTGTTCACAGTAAAGGCGCCGTCATTCACAGCACCAGGAATAAATTTGTGTTCGTAGCTAATATTCATTGCGAATGGTACCGTGGCTTTTTGGCTTCGGCCGATATTGCCGGAGCCGGAAGCGACTTGGGCCCTCACATAGGTGTATCCGACGTTGCCATCGCGCGCAAATACCCTAATGCAGAACAGGTTGTTGGCTGGGGTGCTGACGGCGGGGACGTAGACATATACTGGCCGGCTTTGGGTATTGTTGGAGAGAACGATGTTGAGGCTTTGGTTGCCTTCGCGGGCCAAGGTGACGCTATCGTTGACTCCCGCGCTAGGCGATGCCGTAAAACTATAGGAGGGCTCATCGGAAGAGGGGTTGGCGGTGGCTACGCCCCACATGGCGGTGGCGGGCGTGCTGGTGGAGCCATAGGCTACGGACCTTACAGAAACCGAGTCGATGGTAAGCGTGTGATCGGTCTCGTTGCAGAGGTTGATGGCTAATAGCGCCCCCATATTCTTGAAGGTGAGCGTGGTGCCGCTGCTGCTGGCGCACATGGGCGTGGCTACTATTTGGTTGCTCTCTGCATCCTCGCGGTAGGCTTGTAGCCGCGGAAGCATTAGCTGAGCGGCGCTGCTATTGGTCAAATCTGTTGCAATGCTAGCAGGGTACACCGCCGTGTAGAGGCTGGCAGAAATTACTTCGATAGAGGCTATCTGTCCGTCGGAGGAGACGTTGATTAGGGCGGAGTTCCCGTTGATTTTTATGGTGTCGCCGTTGTTCCACCGAGGCGTGTTGCCGTCTAGATAAACTTTCGCGCCGCTTTCGGCCTTGCTGCTGTTGTAGTGGCTGATTTTTGCCCTTAGGGTGACGGTGTCTTTTGTGCAGGAGCCGAGGCTCAACAGGGCCAGCATTGCTGCTGCAAGTAGTATATGAGTGCTGTTTTGTTTCATGATGCGTTTGTGGTTTACAATTTTACAGGTTTAGTTATAACCTTGGTTGAGTTTTTTTGGAGGGAGGTAGATGAGTGCCTTACCAGCCCCAGGAGAAAGTGCCATAGTCCTCGTTAGAGCCGACGTCTGTGTTAGCATTGCCCCAAAAGCTTTCTCCGCTAGAGCTTGCTTCGTTCCATGTTTCCAACTCAAGTGGGGCTAGACGGCTAGTTTGGTAGCCCTGCTCCACCACAACCGACACCGCAATAACCTCGGGTGGTAGGTAATTCTTTTTTTCGGGGGGGGTAGATTTTTTTATCATATACGTAACGTTTTGATTTGTTTTGTATGATGTTTTGGTTTGTTTTTTCGGAGGGGGGCGAAAGCTGCTACTGCGCCTCTAGCAGTTGCCAATGACCATAAATGCTAGTTGCTGGATGACTGTGTGGTATAGGGGTCGTCGCGGACTAGGCGGACGGAGAGCCCGAAATGTCGAGCACTACCCTCCGAAGCTATTACCGATGCATTGCTAGAACCGCTACTAAAATTGATATAAACTCTGAAGCTTCTTTTAGATATATTACTAGTATTAGTAGATATATTACTAGTATTAGCCATTGGTGTAGATGACCAATAATAGCCCTGTTGGCTATATTCGTTTTCGTATTGTGTAGCTTTGCGATGTCCTGCCAAAGGAAGGAATGCGCAGCCGCTAGGGACTGCGGTTAGCACGGAATTTATACTATAATTGCTTTGTTGTGTGTAGCCATCGGGGTAGATGAGCATTCCCCAGGCAGAATTAACCTTCATAACTTGGTAACTATGTCCTCGACCGGTTCCACCATTGACCACTCTCATAGTCAGTAGATAGTTCCATTCGGATGCCGTTAGGGTGCGCCAAATGCCTGCGGTGTTCCCGCCATTGCTTATGGCATTGTATACACCCCAATCGTTGTTTGTGCCGGCAACAGAACTGCTGTAGTTGGCAGATGTGTCATTGAAATAGTAGGGCTCCCTTTGGTAGCCACTTGTTCCCCATCCAAATAGGTCGAACCACGAGCCTAGGGCAGCGCAATTGGGGTAGTTGACGTTGTAGCCAATATAGTCCCATTGGTTCTCGGCAAACCTCCATGTCCCCTCTTTGGTAGAGCCATCGGCAGCGGAGTGCGTACCAATTTTTTGGTACTGCAAATTCCCCTTCGAAAAATATACCTTGGAGCCGACATTATCCACTGTAAAGAGGCCATCAATGGCACCAATGACAAATTTGTGCTCGATGGAGCCGTCCATACCAAATGGCACTTCGGCTTTTTGATTTCGGCCGATATTGCCTGAGCCGGAAGTGGTTTGGGCCTTCAAGTAGGTGTACCAAGCGTTGCCATTGCGCGCAAATACCCTAATGCAGAACAGATTGTTGGCATCGCTACGGATGGCGGGGACATAGACATATACCGTCCGGCTTTGGGTATTGTTGGAGAGAACGATGTTAAGGCTTTGGTTGCCTTCGCGGGCCAAGGTGACGCTGTCGTTGACTCCCGCAGTGGGCTGTGCTGTAAAGGTGTAGGTGGGCTCCGAGGCGGAGATGGTGGCGGTGGCTGTGCCCCACATGGCGGTGGCGGGTGCATTGGTAGAGCCATATGCCACCGATTTCACGGAAACAGAATCAACGGTGATGCTTTCGTGTGAGGTGGCATTGGTGAGGCTGATGGCTAGCAGTGCCCCCATATTTTTGAAGTGGAGCGTAGTGCCGCTGCTGGCGGCGCACATGGGCGTGGATACTATTTGGCGCTGGTTGTCATCCTCGCGGTAGACTTGCAGTCGTGGAAGCGTTAGGCTGGCAGTGCCTTCGTTGGTTAGTTCCTCAACTATGCTGCTGGGGTACACTGCCTTATAGGAATCAGCGCTAGGGACTTGCATGGTGGCGCTGGAGCCGTCGGACGTGCTGATGGCAACGACGCTTTCGTTGATCCTTAGCGCATCGCCATTGTGCCATCTTGGGGTGTTCTGGTCAAGATAGACCTTTTCACTACCACCAATATCGGCTTTGCTACTGCCGTAGTGGCTGATTTTGGCCCTTAGGGTGACTGTATCCTTTGTGCAGGAACTAAGGGATAACATGGCTAACGCTGCAATAGCCAATAGTTTGTAGCTGTTTTTATTTTCACGTTTCATAGTATTTTCGTTTTTGCCTGATTGCTATCTCGAGTAAAACCTATTTGTCGTAGGTGTGTTCTTGGTTCGGATCTCTGTAGGAGGTGGGGTGTTGCGCCTGTGCGACTAACGGTTGCTCCAACTAATGATGTTGATGCGGCTGATATTTACCACTGCCGAGGCTAGCGCCACCCAAAAGGTAACGTAGCGTGGCCATTGCTCGTTGCGCGTGGCCTTACGCTTTTTCAATTTGGTGGGCTCCACATAAACTATATCGTTGGCCTGGAGGTAATAGGCCTGGGAGTCGAACAGCGACTTCCGGGTTAAGTCCACCTCGATGGGAGTTGCTACACCGCCAACATCGCGCATAACGGTGACTTTCTCCCGTTGACCGTCCATAGTAATGTCGCCGCACATGGCAATGGCTTCGAGAATCGTGAGACGGTCGCCGGTAACATGGAGCTCCTGTGGGGTGCAGACTTCCCCCACGACCGACACCCTAAAGTTCATTGGGGTGACCGTAACAACTGGGTCGTTGATATATCCGCCTTGGATCAGCATCTGCTGTATCTTGCGGCAAAGGCTGTCCTGCGTCAGGCCAGCAACAGCCATTTCGCCCAAAATCGGGAAGACGATTGAGCCGTTTTGGCCGACAAGGTAACCCGTTACATTCTGATAAGTTTCGGCTCTTTGGTTGGCATGTTTGCCGACCGCTCCGTTGTTGGCCTGCGACAACTCCAAGGCGTAAGCGTGCGTCTCCTGATTGAAAGGCAAAGCTGCTTCGGGAGTTTGACTGTAGACGTAGATGTACAGTTGGTCGCCAGAGTGGATGGTGGTGTTGTAGGTGGCAAGAATCGCCTGGGCGCTGTCGCGCTGGGCGTCGCTGACATAAGCTACCTCCTGACTGCTATGGCAAGACACCAACAAAAGCAAGGTAGATATAAATAATGCTATACGGAATCTCATACGGCGGACAATATTTCCAAACTTTTCGAGTTGTTAAATTTCTTTGCTTCCATAGCTTTTTGGTGGGATGCCACGGACGGTATAAAACAAAAAGTCGCTGTTCTTCTGCTGGTTGCAGGAAAGCAGGTAAAGGTTGATCCATTCGGACCATTTGCCAAAATACGGAATGGCAAGGGCTACTCCATTCATAAAATTCGGACTCAACTTTTTGTCTATAGTGACATGTATATTAGTGCTTTGTGCGAGAATTAGGAGGACATTTTCCCTACTTTCGTTTTGCAAAGATAGGGAAAAAAAATAACAGGACCAATGTTTTAACAAATAAATCAGTCCCACTGAGCGTTCATAAAGCCCTCGATTTTAAGGTATTTTTGAATGTGTGACAGGCAAAAAGATAGGCAGAAAAGCCGGAAGAGAAAAAATACCTTTTTGATTTTCAGTGATTAAAGAGAAAAAATAAAAAAAATATTTGCCGATTGGGAAAAAAGTAGTACCTTTGCACCCGCTTTTGAGGAGGAAAGTTTGCTTCTTTTTTCAGAGAAAATGCATTGTCCATTGGTGTAATGGTAGCACATCTGACTCTGGATCAGCCAGTCTAGGTTCGAGTCCTGGATGGACAACGGACGAGGTCTTGCAGTAGGCGAGGCCTCTTTTTTTGTGCATGGTCATACACAAAAAAGAGACCTCGCACTGCAAGGCCTCTTTCGTACAATAGGTCGGTTGATTAAATGCCGTTGGAGGAGCCGGCTTCGGTAGAGCCAACTTGGGCGCGGTTCTCCAGTTCCATTTTGCCGAAACGGAGGGTGATGCCAGCAGAAATATAGCGGCTGTTGATGGTGTAGCTGTTGCTTTCGCTCAGCAGATAGGGGTTGGTGTTACTAGTGCCGGAACCGATTTTTTTGCCCCAGTTGAAAATGTCCTGCACATTGACATAGGCGGACAGTTTGCGCTTGAAGAAATCGGCACGCACACCACAGTTGAGGTAGTAGCGGGCCGAACGCTCGGCTGCTAGGCTGATGGTGGGGGAGGAGTAGTTGGCAGAGGCAAAGACCTGGAATTTGTCCCATAGCTTGACCCAAGTATTGAGGCGGACACTCCACGACACTTTGGAGTTGGCAATAGGCTCTTTGCCAGGCTGTTCAAGAATGTAGCCGTAGTTGTAGACGTTGGCATAGAGGCGGGCATTGATGAATCCGCTGGGGCGGTAGGTAACAAAGGCTGTGCCACCATAGCGGTAGGATTGGCCCATGTTGTAAGGGACGGTAAACTGGACAATACGGTCGAGAATGGGGTCCTGCTCATCGGTGGAGGAAGTGAGGTTGTCAATTTCGTTGGTGCTGTAGCGGGCATAGCCTTCGAGGCCGATGCTGCCGAAATCTGTATAGAACTTGTTCCAGCCAACCTCGGCGTTGTGGGTGAGAGTGTAGATGCCAACAAGGTCGCGGTTGCCGGTAGAGTAGCTGTCGAGCGAGTATTTCTTGTAGGTGGTGATGTCTTCCTCACCAGGGTGGCGCATGCGGAGCGAGTAGTTGAGTTTGAAATTATGCATGCTTTCGGTGCGGTAGGAAAGATGGATTGATGGGTTGAAGGTAAGGTAGTTGCAAATGGTGTCGTCGTTGGTAAAGGGGTAGGCTGGGCTGCCAGTGTAGCTGAAGTTGATGTTCTCGTACTGCGCCCCGAGGCCTAATTCCAAAGTGAAGCCACCCCAGCGGCGGGTCCATTCGATATCGGCTTCAGCGGAGTTCTCGTAATCGAGGAAGTCGTAGCTACGGAGCAGGTCGCGGATGTTGGAAGAGGAGACGCTGTCGTAGACATTGTATTTGCGCCCACTATAGCTGTGGTCGTAACCAAGTCCAAAGGAGAAGTCACCATTGTCGCTATAAGGTCTGTTGTATCGGACGTCGACGTTGTAGTTGTTGCTCTTGTAGCTGTCGATATATGCCTTGTCGTAATTGGGTCCCAAGGTCAGGTTGGTGTCGTAAAGGCGGATGAAGTCGTTTTGGCTAGAGCTGTTGCTTAAGTGACCGTGGAGGCTGGCACGGATGTTGTGCCCGTTGTTGTCGAACTTGTGTGTGTATACAGCTCCAAACATGCCAAAATTGTCGGATCCATGAGTGCGGTTGGTGTCGACATAGCGGTATTGGTCGGTGGAGAGAAAATCGGTGCGGCTACGCTGGAGGAAGTTATTGCTGAGGTTGCTACTGAAGTTCCCGTGACCCATGACCTCAACGTCGGTCATGCTGTCGATAGTGTAGCTGATGTCGGCAAAGAAATTGCCGTTATAGCGGCGGCTGTCGCTCTCGGAGTTGTAACTTTCGGTTGCGGTGGTATCGTAACCTCCGTTACTGCCGTCTTTGCGATAGGTGGTGCGGCTCCAACCCTCGCGGTCGGTAGTGTTGTAGCGACCACTAGCATAAAGATTTATGGAGAGTTTTTCGTTAGCCCAAGTATACGAAAGCCACGGAGATACGAAAGGTTGGGTGGCTCCATTGACACCAAAACTGATGAAATGGTTACTCTTGATATAGGCCGAAGTGATGATGTTGATGACAGCTTCGGCATCGGTAGCATATTTGGCGGAGGGATTGGTGATGGTTTCGATGTGGTCTAGCGCGTTGGCCGGCAAGGTTTCAAGGTAGGTCTTGAGATTTTCCTCGGTCAGCTTGGAGGGCTTGTCGTTTATCCATATTTCCACGCTGGAAACGCCGCGCAAGGTGATGTTGCCTTCGATATCCACTTCCACGCCTGGGGCATTCTGTAGGGCATCGCTGGTAGTGCCCGTTTGTATGGTGGGGTCGTCTGCTACATTGTAAATCATTTTTTCGCCATCCATGGCATAGAGTGGGCGAGCAGCAGTGACCTGAACCTCCTTCAGTTGGGTGGCGCCTGGAGCTACTTTGATGGAACCAAGAGCGGTATTGTTTTTGACAGAGAATGGGATGAGCGTATTCTTGTAGCCGATAGCCGAAACGCGCAGAAACATATCGCCCTGGGGTACATTGGTTATCTCGAAGTACCCGTCAAGGTCGGTGATGCCACCCTTGACCATTGAAGAGTCGACGGCACTCAGTATGGCTATATTGACGTAAGGGATGGCTGCGTTGTTAGTGCTGTCCTGCAGGGTGCCTACAACTTTGAAGAGGTCGCCTTCGTTTACCTTCTTCTTTTGGCGAATCTTTTGCGATTGCTCTGCCGCTTTCATGGACTCGTGCTGTTTGCGCATGCGTTCACGCTCGCCCATAGTGGGCCGACCTCCTGGGGGAGGACCCATTGGACGGCCACCGGGGCCTCCTCCGGGTTGCGCTGTTGAAATGGAAGAAATGAAAAGAAACAGAACCAGCGTTGCCGCTGACAGAAGGTTAGATTGTTTGATGGACATATAATTTGTAGTGTTTGTATATCATTGATTTGTATTGAAAGTATTGATTTTATTGCTTGATAGGTGCGTTTTTTTGTTTGTGGGTGGATGTGTGTAGAATGCCTTTTTTTTAGAAGTTCATAGAAGCCCGCATGTCTTTGGATAAAGTTGCACGAAGACCAAAAAAATGGAAATGTATCTTCAATATATTTTCAATTGGTGCAGGCCAGCAACCACGCGTTACTTGGCTCAGATTCTGGTTCGAGGCTTCCCGAGTGTGGGGTATTGGCGGATGCTGACAGTCTGTGGTACATGCTGTTTCTGTGTTTTTTTTGTGAGTTGCTACACTAAATCCCACAAAAATAACGGGGGACCGGATTATTTGTTATATAGTGATACCATATTTTTTTAAAGAACGAGGTTGGTGTGTTCTTTGGGAGTGGATGAATGTGTGCCTTGAAGTGGAAAACTATTTATGTGCAGGAAAAAGCGTATCTTTGCAACATGAAAAGAATATTGCCAGGTTTGCTATTTGTTTTGCTGGGTTGGAGTACCTGCGCCCAGCAGATGCCTATTGTGATTGATGCGCCCAATAGTTGGGTATGTGGGGATAGCCTCTGCCCAGATGGCGCCGGCGTAGATGGCGCTCGTTGGCGCAATTGGAGGGCCATAGTGGATGTAACCACATTTTTTCGCGATGCAGAGTTCTTTTTGCCTTATACCAAAGGCTATACGGCTACGGGATTTTTTCTCAACCCCTGCGTCAAACGGACAATAGGAGCTAATGCGCAAGTAACGCTTGGTGTGCATCTTGCAGGGGTGGCGGGCTACGAGGGCATTCGTAAGTGGCAGCCATTGGTGCGGTTGGAATATGAGCCTTGTACCAGTTGGCGGCTGGTGATGGGGTCGTTGTATGGGGCATTAACACACGGTCTTTTCGAACCTATGTTTGATCGGGAGAGGTACATCTATGACCACCAGGAAGAAGGCGTGCAGATACTAGGCGAGTTCTCATTCGGGCCCTGTCGGCTGCAGACCGACACCTGGATCCATTGGGAGGAATTGTTGGAACCTTGGCAAGCCACTCAGGAGCGCTTTACGTTGGGAAGTAACAATAATTTGGAACTATTTTCCGTAGCATCCTCCAACCGAAAATTTGAAATAGGGGTACCTTTCAGTTTCCTAGGTAGCCATCGGGGTGGACAATTCTCGGCTTTGAATACTTGCATCCAAACTCTCTTCAACGAAAATATCGGGCTACGCGTGCGGTGGAGGGGGCAGGAAAAATATTCCTTCAGTTTGGATTTGCCAGTCTTCTTCTATCAAGATATGTCACCTACCAAGTGCATGGCTTATGACGAGGGCTGGGGTATTTGGCCACAACTTGCTTTTGCTTGGAAGTTGCATCAAAGAGGCCGTCATTCCCATGGTAATTGGAAAATGTGGCTGCAAGGTGGATACTGGTATGGATATCAATTTATTGCACCTCGTGGTAGCTATCTATTCCAGAGTATCAGCTGGCATGATTCCGGCTTCGCCGTTCCGGAGCGTGAGATGCTGACGGCGCGAACTGCAATAGAAAACCGTTATGGGAACCTGTCACTGGGGTTGGATGCAGAGTTCTATTACGACTTGATGGTAAAAGGAATGGATATGGCCTTTGGCTTGTATATGAGGTACGTGCTAGATAACGAATAAGTGGCTGGGTGCGGTCTTTTGTTATTTGGAGGCTTTCAAGTCTAGTATTGGAGCACAGCTATTTCACAATGTAGACTTTCGGGTCGATTGGTTGGTTGATGATAGGCTTTTGATAATGTCCGTGAGGGTCGATGCCCATAGTGTACTTGTGAATGATGCCGAATTTTTCTTCTATCTCCAAATAGGAAATCAAGCAGGTGCTTTTGTTATACTTGAGTACTAGGCGGCTGATGCCTTTGTTGAAGCTATCATCGCTACTTAAGGTAATGATGTAGTTGTTTTGGTCAGAGGTCATCTTATAGTTGACGGTGAAGTTGTTGTAGATGCTGAACACATCTCCATTCACAGCCCAGGCCATGGCATTGCCCAATAACTTCATGAGGGATATATACTTGAAGTTGAAACTCAAGTGCCTACCGTTAAGGCCATTGTACAGGTATGTGGGAGTGATGACGTAATAGTCGCCTTTGGGTTGGTTGTAGAGCATTGCCATTTTTGCCTCCACCCCACCTTGCTCGGTCGGGATAACCCTTTCGCAGTAGAAAGTGCCTTGCTTGTGGTTGGTTTTCCCTTTCTTGATGATATCGTGTTTGAAAGGTGCCTGGGTAGAATGGTAGTGCTTGTTTTTGACAAAGATGTGGTTAAGAATGGCACTGTCGGATGCACTGATGCCTTGGGCTGCTAGCATCGAGGTAAAGAACATCAAGGCGAGACAAAGAATGATTCTCTTCATGAATAGTACCCGATAAAAAGCCCCCGATTGCGCAATCGAGGGCTCTGTATTTATGCGATTTCCCTATTACAGAACGGTAAACTTGAAGGTCTGTCCGTTCAGACGATAGATGTAGGTGCCAGGAGTATAATGGCGCAAGTCCAAGCGGTATTCCTGGGTGCCAGCGGGGATTACGATATTGTCAACCATTTTGCCGTCAATACTATAGACACCCATGGCCGCACTATTGGGCAGACCTACGGGGATCATAATGTAGCCGTTAGCAGGGTTGGGGTAGGCAGGGGTGGTGGCTACGATGGCATTCTCGTCAATGCTGAGGTCTTTGGGATAAATCTGATAAACCATGGCATGCCCATCGTTGAATGTGTAGCCACCGGCTGTTTGAATGGAAGATATCGGGGCAAGCGTGTAAAAGCCGTTGGCCGAACCGCCCCAGCCCCAGTTGATGTAGTATTTGTTCTCATCGGTAGCAGAAGCACCTGCAATGACCCAAGCGTGGCCCGCATCGCGACCGGCACCGGTGGCATCGTAACCGGAATAATAGACCGGGCGGAGATTATCCACTATTTCGCTGCGGAGTAGTTTAATCCAATTAGCATCGGTTATGCTTGTGCGACTTAAGTATCTAGCATTGTCGGAATATTTGAACCATTTGGAGAGGGCTGTTGGTACACTGGAACTTTGGGCACCGCTACCCTCAACGCCCCAGTCCATTCCTACGGCAACGCCGCAGGCAAACAGTAGTTTGCCAATGGCGCGTTTGTAGTTCCACTGGCTGTTGGTGGAAAGGGTGTTGGGCATGCTGTCGTAGACGAACTTGTTGGAGTCGACCAAAAATTTGTATTTCACGGTGGTGTTGTTCCAACTGCAAGTGACCGTGGAGCTACTCTCGTTGCCGCCACGTTCGGGGTAGTTCCAATATTTGATAATCTGCCCCATGGCAACAGCTACGCACCCTGCATAACAGTATTTTCCGTCAATAACGGGGCACATGGCGTTGTAGGTAGGGCTGTTGTTTTCGCCTTGATCCCACTTGGTTTGGATTAGCACGCCTGCCTTGCTTAAGTCACAAGTGAAGGTCTGCTCCCGCAACTCTTGCCAAAGGCTGCTGACACTGGTGTTCGCCTCGGCTTTGCTGTTTTGAACATCTCTGATGATTTTGGCATAGCTGTCCAACATATATTTGGCTGCAGGGTTGAGCGTCTCGGGGTCAAGGTTGCCTTCAGGTGAGTATGCCAAGATTGGCTCAACAGCATCGGAAGCGGACACCACAACAAAACCATTACCCTCAACATTGAAGGCATACATAGCCGGAATACAGAGCGTTGAATTGTCGTACTGTTGGGCTAGTTTTAGGTTGTCGGAGTTGACGGGTGCTTTGGCTCCAGTGGCAACACTGAAATAGTAGGCCCCAATCTGTTTGGCTGTTTGAAGGTCGACATTGTCGGCTTTCGCGCTACCACCAAGCAAGATAATACACACGAGAATGATAGATAAGATTCTAGTTTTCATATACTTGAACTGCATTCTTAATAAATATTCCAATCCGTTACGGTCGGCAAAGGTACGAAAAAAAATCGGCCTCCCAACTTTAAAAATGTTTAAGGGCCACTCTTAACCCAATTTTTTCTTCGTATGGGTGGTGGAACTATAATACTCCCGGAATTTTAGACAACCGCATAGGTTGCAGAAAGAAAAAT
>CAZAAK010000044.1:0-20294 GCA_964483145.1 uncultured Bacteroidaceae bacterium | reverse complement strand
TCTTCTTTTCCCTAAAGTCGACAATGTAGCGGGTCTTGTCCACATAAAGGTAGTGTCCCTCCCGAATCTTCTCAAAGGTCTGTATCCCAACTGGATAGCAATTCACAATTTCTGCCATATTTTCCACTGTTTGCTTCGGTTTGTTTCGGTTTTGATGTTGGTGCGCGGGGACTAGTTTTAACCTATACATGCTACCATTGACCCGTGCTTGCTATTTGTTAACCCACGCATGCTACCCCAAACCCATACTTGTTCCCCCTGACCCACACATGCTATTTGTTAACCCACACATGCTATTTGCTGCATTTAAGCTCTTTACATTCCATCACTCCCGTCTTGGGTCGCCTCCGGCACATACTTTGACGCTGCAAAGGTACGAAAAATTTCCCACCCGAGCAAAAAATATTTTTTTGTTCCCCAATACACTCCTGCTTGTTCCCCCGATACCCTCCTACGCCTACTACAGTTGCGCCACGCAGAAGAGCGGACCTCGGGATGCTTTGGAATATTGGAAAAGTAGCTGTAGCTTAGCCTTTTTGTTTACCTTTTGTTTAGGTTTCTTTTACATTTCTTTTAGCTTTTGTTTACCTAACGTAAATGAAAGCTAAATGAAAAGTAAACAAAAGGTAAACAAAAGGTAAACAAAAAAACGAGGTTACCACAGCTCGACCCACCACCCAGGGATTGTTCACCCATGCCTCTCCGAAAAAGCACTACAACATTTGCACAACCAAACTAAGATTCGGCTAATATTTAATATTCTGTTGACGTTCAGCCACTTTAAACTATAACTCTGTCAATTTTCGGCAGTGGGTAGCGCCCAACACATGGCTACGGGCAGCGCTCGGTGTAGGGCAGTGGGCGGTGTGTGCGGTTCGGCAGTGGATAAGTGCGGGATCCGTTTGCGGACGGAGGGGTGGGTGGGGAAAAAGGAGGACTTTTTCAAAAAGCCCAAATTGCATCATTTGCTATTTTTTTTGTACCTTTGCACGACCTAGTTGTAGGATAGAAAAATATTAAACAACTGATAGTGCCGTGTTTGGCGGGCGCCCGCAGGGCAGTTCCGGCAAGCGGGGCGGCATAATTACCACACACACGATGAACATTCATATTGTACAGCACGACATTGTTACCAACAATCCGGAAGAAAATTTAAGATGGATACAGCAAGAGTTAGAGAGTGACGAAAGCCGGGAGGCCTTGCTGACGGTTTTCCCCGCCTGCACGCTCTGCGGGTCGCCCCTCTTTGGTTCGGTGGCATACACCGACTTGCAGAAACGCGCCCAGGCCTGCCTGCAAGAGCTCATCCAGCAGTCGGAGCACCGCGCCTTCCTTATCGGCATGCCCTTGCAGATTCAGGACAAAGGGCTTTGCAACGCCATCGTGTTTGTTCAGAATTGCGCCATCCGGGGCATCGTTACCAAAAAATACCTAGCCCCCGACGAGCAGAAATATTTTGTACGCGGCGAGGGAGTGCAGGTTATCCAATATCAAGAGCAGTCGATTGCCATTGGTTTTTACGAGGACCTAAAAGAGTTATCGAAGTCGCACATGGAGCAGCCCGACATGGTGATTTGCTGCGGATGTAACGTGTTCGACTACAACAAGCCCTACCGCATCCGCTACCGCATGCACAAGATAGTGGAGAACCTGAATGCCTCGCTGGTATTTGTCAACCGCATTGGCGGTGAGGGAAGCTTCCTCTTTGCTGGCGGGAGCATGGCCATGAATGCTGCCGGGGCAGTGCTGTGCCAGTTCCCCTACTTTGAGCAGCACGCCCAAACGGTAGACCTGCAGTTGTTGCAGGAGTGCGACGACCCCAAGCCCGAAGCCGTGGAGCTGGTCTACAAAGCCTTGATTATGGGCATACGCGACTATTTTCGCAAGAACGGCATCCAACGTTGCGTAATAGGCCTTAGCGGCGGCATGGACAGTGCCATGGTGTGTGCCCTGGCAGCCCAAGCTTTGGGCCCTGAGAGGGTGCACGGCATACTGATGCCATCGCAGTACTCCACTGACCACTCGGTGAAAGATGCTGTGGATTTGGCCAACAACCTGGGGGTGGAATACGACATTGTGCCCATTGCGCCAATATTCGACACCATGCGGCAGTGCTTGGAGCCGGTCTTTGACGGCCGGCCCGAAGACGTGACCGAGGAGAACCTACAGGCACGCATCCGTGGCACCATTGTGATGGCCTACGCCAACAAGTTCGGGGCGGTGATGCTGAACACCTCCAACAAGTCGGAGGACTCGATGGGCTATGGCACGCTTTACGGCGACTGCAACGGTGGCCTGAGCGTGATTGGCGACTTGTACAAGACCGAGGTCTACGAGCTAGCGGAGTACATCAACCGCAACGGTGAGGTCATCCCCCAAAACACCATCGACAAAGCACCTTCCGCTGAGTTGCGCCCTGGGCAGAAGGACTCCGACACGCTGCCCGAATACGCCGTTTTGGATGCCATACTGAACCTGCACATCGAGGAGCAGATGTGCCTAGAGGAGATTGTGGAGGAGGGCTACGACCCCGAAGTAGTGAAAATGGTGTTGCACAAGGTGCGCGTCAACGAGTGGAAGCGGATGCAGTGCCCGCCGGTGCTGAAGGTTTCGCCAATGGCATACAATATCGACCGCAAGGTTCCCGTCAGTTGAGGCCTACGGCCAAGATGTTACGCGAGAAGGACAGCGGCACTAACTATGCTAAGCAAAAGCCTTGCTCCACAGTCGACCGTTTGGTGGAGGAACTGGAGCACCTAGCGGTGCTGTTGCTGATTGCGAGGCGGGTGCAGACGAACCAACAACCAAATTAACTCAATGACAACAAAGATATTACATAAAATAAGCCGCCTACTAGCCACTTTGGCGTTGCTGATGCCGGCGCTGATGCCGACAAGCGCACAGGCACAAAGCGATACCACCGCGCTGGGCAACATCCGCACCCTACCACAGGTGCGCGTACGTAGCCACCACGAGCGTAGCTTTCAGAAACTGAGCTCGGTGGAGCAGAACGAAGTGATTACTGCCGATGGCTTGAAAGGCTTGGCCTGCTGCAACTTGGGCGAAAGTTTTGAGAATTCGGCCACGGTGGATGTGGGCTACAGCGATGCCGTCTCGGGCAGCAAACAGATACAGTTGCTGGGGCTTACCGGCATCTACTCTCAGATGATGCTGGAGAACATACCTTTCCTTAGAGGCATTTCGGCCCCCTACGGGCTGGGCTATGTGCCAGGGCAGTGGCTGGAGAGCATATCGGTGAGCAAAGGCGCCGGCACAGTCAAGAACGGCTACGAGAGCATCACTGGCACAATCAACCTCGAATATGAGAAGCCACATCGCGGCAACCGGCTGACAGCAAACCTCTACGGGAACAGCGACGGCAAAGCCGAACTGACGGCCAAAGCCAACCTACAGCTCACCGACAAGCTCTACACGGGAGTTTACCTGTTTGGGACGCACAATTTCCTCGCAGTGGACCACCTACCTAGCGACAGCCAAGGCGGACATGACGGCTACAGGGACTTTCCCTTACAGACGCAGCTGAACCTTGTCAACCGCTGGTACTACGAAGGCGACAACGGGTTCCGCTCCATTACGCTGGCCAACTACACCCACGAGGAGCGCCTAGGCGGGAACATGGAATTTAGCCGAGCGATGCGGGGCAACGACTCGGTCTACGGCTTTGGCGGCAACACCGACAGGATACATTTCTTTACCAAGAACGGCGCGCCGCTGGGCGAAAAGGCGAGCCTTGGGACCCAGATAGCGGTTTCGCACACCCGCCAGGAGTCGTTCTACGGCCTGAGTGAGTACAACTCGCGCCAGACCGACCTCTACGCCAATGTGCTAGTGGATGCCGAAGTGGGGGCGTGGTCCAATGTCAGCGGCGGGGCCTCGCTACGATACAGCGATATTGTGGAGGACCTATACTCGCGGCCCTACCTCGATGCCCGCCCCTGGCGCAACGACACACTGGGTTGGGGAAGCCTAAGAGAAGTGTTGCCCGGCGTTTTTGGGGAGTACACGCTAAAGTTGGGTACCCTATTCACCGCCACAGCGGGGCTGCGCTACGACTACAACAGTGCTTTCGGGCGCCATCTACTGACGCCCCGGCTTCACTTGCGCTGGGAGCCGGTGGAGACCTTTATCATCCGCGCCTCGGCAGGGCGGGGCTTCCGCGCAGCCAATGTGGTGGCGGACAACATCGGCATGCTGGCCTCCAGCCGTAGCGTGAATGTGGTGGGTGAGATTGCTCTGGAGGAGGCATGGAATGGCGGCGTTAACCTCAACAAGACCTTTGCACTGGGTGGAGAGCGCAAGATGCGCATCACAGCCGATTTCTACCATACCGAGTTTGTCAGCCAGCTAGTGGCCGACTACGACCAGGACCCCAACGAGGTGTGGTTCTACAACTTGCAGGGACGCAGCTTTGCGGATGTGGCGCAAGTGGACCTGAACCTAGAGCCTCTACGGAACTTTGAGATTACCCTGGCAGGCAAGTTGAACAACGTCAAGACGACCTACCACGGCGTGCTGATGGACAAGCCCTACACCTCCAAATGGCGCGCCCTGCTGGTGCTGACCTACCACAGCGCCTTTGAGAAGTGGCGTTTCGACCTCACCACCCAGCTCAACGGACCGCAGCGGTTGCCCCTGAACGTGAGCAGCCACAACGGCTATACGGACCCCTACGTGTATATGTTGGGGCAAATCACGCGCAAATTCAAGCGTTTTGAAATTTATGTCGGCGTGGAAAACATCACTGGCTACACGCAGGAGCAGCCCATAGCAGGGTACGAGCACCCGTTTGAGAAAAACTTCGACGCCTCGGTGGTGTATGCGCCACTAATGGGGCGGCTGTTCTATGCGGGACTAAGGTATAATGTAAGATAGCACGAGCCTAGCCATTTTTAGTGGTGGATGGAAGAGGCCGGCAGTAGTTAATAATAGCGAGTGGCGAGGGAGAAAATTCCTTAGTATTGGGTATGTGCGGGGCGAGGCGATGTTAGTACTTTTGCACTTGACAAATTTAACGAGCAAAAGTACGTAACATGAAGATTAAGACATTATTGGCTGCGTTTGCACTGACTGCCACACAGGCTTTTTGCCTCCCAGCCGGAGCGCAGAGCCGCGACACAGTGCCCTCCTACCCTCCCGACCTAGGCCCTGCCCGCCAACAGGCTAGTGAACGCCCCTCGCGCCTCACTATTGGCGGCTACGGCGAAGCCACCTACCAGTACAACTTCTTCAGCGATAATTTCAACCGCTACAAATTCCCAAACAAGTATGCCGATGCCGACGGTCACGGCCGCGCAGACTTGCCCCACGCCGTGCTGATGCTAGGGTACGACTTCGGGCACGGCTGGACGTTTGGTAGCGAGGTGGAGTTTGAGCATGGCGGCGTAGAGGCCGCAGTGGAGATGGAAGCCGACGAGGCCGGTGAATTCGAGAAGGAGATAGAACGCGGTGGCGAGGTGGCCCTGGAGCAGTTTTGGCTACAGAAGAGTTTTTCCCGAGAGGCCAACCTGCGCGTGGGCCATATTGTTGTGCCCGTGGGTGCTACCAACAATGCACACCTGCCCAACGAGTTCTTTGGTGTATTCCGCCCCGAAGGTGAGAACACCATCTTCCCCTGCACTTGGCACGAGACTGGCATCAGCTTTTTCGGCCGTGCCGGACTTTGGCGCTACGAGTTGCAGGTAATTCCCGCCCTGAACTCCAATATGTTCGACAAGGGCAACTGGGCCAACAATGCCTCGGCCTCGGCCTACGAGTTCCGCAGCGCCAACAACCTTGCCGTTGCAGCCCGCGTGGATTGCAACCTCCCGAGTCTGCGGCTGAGCCTGAGCGGTTATGTAGGCAACACCTTCAACAACGATATCCTCAGCTACAGCAGTTCGCGCTATGCCGATGTGAAGGGCACGGTGCTGATCGGCGCCTTTGATTTCCTGGGGCGTTGGGGCAGGCTAACCCTGCGCGGCAATGCCGACTACGGCTACCTAGGCGATGCCTCGGCCATCTCGACATTCAACACGGGCCTCGACAACAGCAGCAACTCGCCTTACCTGCACACGTTGGTCGGCCAACAGGTCTATGCCATAGGTTGCGAAGTAGGGTATGCTGTGACTGAGCGTCTTACGCCATTTGTGCGCATGGACGCCTACAATTCCTACATACCGGCCTCCACCCAAGCCAACAGCTTTCTATGGACGGCACGCAAATGCTACCTAGTGGGCCTCAACTACCGGCCGATAGACGAAATCGTAGTCAAAGGCGAGTTCGGCTACAGGGACTTTGCGCCGCAGTACAACGACGAGCCTTGGGTGGCAGTAGGCATCACCTGGGCAGGATTTTTCAAGAAATGAATGCCAAAGAAAAATAATTAAACAATAAATACCAACTATGAAAGAGAACATTTTCCGCCGTGCAGTCCTATTGGTTGCTGCCGCCGCAGTTGTGGGAATGGCTAGTTCCTGCACACCCGAAAACACCGTTACCGACCAAAACGCTGAGCTGAAACAGAATATCCTCAACACCTATGTGGAGTCTGTAATCGCCCCCACCTACACCAACCTTGCCAATGCCACCCAAACGCTCTACGAACAACTCACCGAGTTGCGCCAAAGCCCCACCCAAGCCAAGCTGGATGCCGCCTGCGAAACCTTCCTCACGGCCCGTGCCTATTGGGAAAAGAGCGAGGCCTTCCTTTTTGGGCCTGCTAGCGACTTTGGCATCGACCCCCACATCGACAGCTGGCCCTTGGACGAGACCGCCTTTAACAACACGATGAGCAACGAGTCGCAGCTGGCCCGACTCGATGCCGAGGACGGCGACCAATACGCTGGCACCTACATTGGCGAGGGTGCGCTAGGATTCCATGCTGTGGAGTACATCATCTTTGCCAATGGAGCTCCCAAGGACATTGCCCAGATTAGCGAGAACGAGCTGATTTACGTAAAAGCCGTTGCTGGAGACCTGCGCAACAAATGCTTCCAACTGGAGGTGAGTTGGCTTGGCACGAAAGCCGCTGCCAGCCATGTGGCCCTGATGGAGGAGCTGGAATACAACACCACCGTTGGCGGGGGCGAAAGTAGCTATGGCCAGAACATGGTCAATGCCGGCCAACCCGGCAGCACTTACGCCAGCCTAAACGCTGCTATTATGGAGATTATCAACGGCGCTAGCACCATTGTCGATGAGGTGGGCACCAAAAAGATTGGCATGCCCTACTTTGGCGAGGACATCAACTACATCGAGTCGCCCTACAGCCACAAATCCATCACCGACTTCTACGACAACCTCATTAGCGTGCAGAACGCCTACTTTGGCGGAGTGGAGGGTAGCCGTCACGAAAGCGTTTCGGTCCATGCCCTGATGAGCAAACTCGATGCTAGCGCCGATGCCGAGGTCACCGCCAAACTCACCGCTGCCCTTGAGGCGGTGAACAATATGAAAGCGCCGTTTGTTTCCAACTACTCCGATGCCTCGGCAAAAGTTGCCATCGACGCCCTTGATGCCCTGACCAAAGCCTTGGAGACTGCCTACAACGTGCTGAGGAACGAATAGCCACACTGTATGAGGGCCAGAGGTCTCCGGGGGGAGGCCGCGAGTCCTTGCAAACGAAAGACAAAATACAAACAAAATAGAATCAATATGAACAAGCCAACAAAACATTTGATTGTGCCCGTATGTTGCCTAAGCCTGTTGCTATCAGTTGGTTGCAAGCAAGAGGAAGACGAAATCTCTGAGGAGCTAGCCCACCAAATTGAGATAGAGACCTACGCAGGCGGCCGGCTGGGCACCACCTTCAATTCCTCCGCCTCTGCCTACGAGGACCCCACACCCGCCGTTGAAAACGCCGGCATGACTAATAAATTCCTCTATGGCGAATATTTCTTTGAGCGTACCTACACCCAAAACAGCGAGCCCTTCAAGGGGTTGGGTCCCTTGTATGTGCGCAGTTCGTGCATCTCCTGCCACCCTGGCTACGGCCACGGCAAGCGCATGGAGCGCTACCGCGCTGATGACTGGGGCAACGGATACCTGCTAGTTATATACAACAAGACCAACGACCAGTACGTCAGCTGCGTGACCGGCATGCCCCAAACCAAAGCCGTAGCGCCCTTTAAGGCACCTATCGACGAGGAGGGGATACACATTTCGTGGCTACCCTACACAGACGAATGGGGCAATGCCTTCCCCGACGGCGAGACCTACAGCCTTATCTACCCAGAGGTTACCATAGACGAGGATGCCTTTTATGTGCCCTTGGACATTCCATACTCCAATATGGGCGTGCGGCTGGAATCCACCATTGGTGTCTATGGCGTGGGACTGATTGACGCCATCCCAGACGACTCGCTGAAGGCACAGTACCTAAAAGAGACCCAGGACGGTTACTTGCCCAACGGGCTCAACCCCGCCATCTGGAACGGCACGGACTGGGCCAAGACATACGCCAACACCGGCCACCCGTTGCGCTACACCTATGCCCTGACCCGCGGCCCGTTGCAGGACGCCCCCGGCTCCAATGCCATCTGGAACATCACCAACGTAACCCGTAGCAACAAGCCCAAACACTACATGACCACCACCTACGCCACCACCGCCTCCAAAGACCCCGAGGTGCAGGAGAAGTTCTACGACTACTTCCCCCAGTACCGCACCGATGCAGGCGTGGAGCAGGACATCTACAACTACCTAATAGGCGAGAATGTGCCTGCCGAAATGAGCGATGAGGACTTCGTCAACTTTATGATCTGGCATCGTGGCTTGGCCGTGCCGGCCGCCCGCAACCTGTCGGACACCACCGTGCAGCGCGGCCGCAAGCTCTTCCGCGAGATAGGTTGCGCCTACTGCCACCGCCCCTCGTGGAAGACTGGCGATGACAACTATACCGACCCCTCGGGCTTCTTTGCGGACGGTGACAGCCGCCTGCCCCGCTACCCCTACCAGACCATCTGGCCCTACAGCGACTATGTACAACACAAACTGATGATGAAAAACGACATCCGCACCGGTTGGTGCCGCACCACTCCGTTGTGGGGACGCGGCCTGAGCATGGTTTGCACCGGAGCGCAGGACCGCCTGCACGACTGCCGCGCCCGCAACGTGATTGAGGCCATTATGTGGCATGGCGCCAAGGATAGCGATGCGCGCCGCTCGGTGGAGCAATTCCGCAAGTTCTCCAAGTCGGACCGCGAGGCAGTGGTGAAGTTCATCAATGCCATCTGATTGGCCAACATCTTTTGTTATAATAGTAATTGCAAAGCGGCTTCCTGTGTGCTGATGCATGGGGGTCGCTTGTTTTTTGCTGGGTAGAGCGGCATTGACAGAAAGTTTCTTTGGCTCAGGACAATAGGGCTGTCGGCAACGCCCTATCGCTACTTTGGGAAACGTTCCATCGCCCATCAGGTGGCACGAAAAAGCTTGCCATGTTGGAAACAATTCGTATCTTTGCAGCGGCAAAGCGGGGTGCGCGGGCGTGGGGTAGCGTAGTGCGGCAGCGGCCCAAAAGTGAACCTCAACGCACGCCTGTGGGATTGCAAAACTGACAAGCAATGATTATATAAAACATCGATGATGAAACGATTAGCTATTTTAATTTTGTTCTTGGCCGCCATATACGGCGGCGCAAGTGCGCAAACCGATGCGCAAGGGAAGAAGCGGCCCGCTGATGCCTGCACGGCCGTAATCGCCATCCCGAGCTATTGCTGCAAAGGTTTGAACGCCACCATCGAAAACACCCTTGCCTATGAGAAGGGGGTTATTAGCTGGGAGCTCCACCCCGAGAAGAAAAACGTTGCCGTGGTATACCGCAGCAAAAAGACCAACCCGGAAAAGATCGAGAAAGCCCTGTCGGAAAATGGCGTCCGTACCGAGCATTTTGCCGCCAACCCACGTGCCATCAAGGACCTGCCCAAGTGTTGTCAACCCGCTGCCCGCGGAGGGGAGGCAGACTGCGGCCAATAGTAGCGGAGCAGGAAATCAGCGTTTTACGCAGTTTTTGGTATGCTTGCACCGCCTTGGCGTCGAGGTCTGACAATATACGATACATAAGTTATGAGAGGTAATGAATTAAAGCCGCATATCGGCATCTTTGGCCGCCGCAACTATGGCAAAAGTTCGTTGGTGAACTACCTCACTGGGCAGAGGACAGCCATAGTCTCTAGCTACGCCGGCACCACCACCGACCCAGTAAAGAAGACTATGGAGATTGGCGGGGTGGGGCCTGTGGTGTGGATTGACACAGCAGGCATTGACGACGCAGGTGCCGTGGGGCGCATGCGCATGGAAAAGAGCATGGAGGCGCTCGCCGAGGTTGATTTGGCGCTGATTCTTTTCACCGGCAACCGCTTTGAGGCAGAGGAGGAGATGTTGGTGGAGGCTTGCCGCAAACGAGGCATCGCTTATCTGCTTGTTTTTGCGCAGGCCGACCGCTATCAGCCCAATGCCGGGCTGATAGCGCGACTGGAGGCCGACTACGGCACCCAGGTTTTTGTGCTCTCAGTGAAGGATCCGTCGCTACGCGCGCCCTTGCTCTGTCGCATCCGGGAGGCTCTGCCCAAGACAGCCTACACACACGGCACCCTTTTGGGCGATGTGATAGGACCGGGCGACACCGTGGTGATGGTCACCCCCATCGACTCCTCGGCACCCGAAGGGCGCATGATACTGCCACAGGTGCAGGTGCTGCGCGATATTCTGGACCAACATGCCCGTGCCGTAGTCTGCCGCGAGAGCGAACTAGAGCAGACCCTAGAGCAACTACGCGAGCCGCCGCGCCTAGTGGTAACGGACAGCCAAGCCTATGCCACAGTGGACAAGACGGTGCCCAAGCAGGTTTACCTTACAAGCTTCAGCGTAGTATTGGCGCGCAACAAAGGGCCCTTTGCCAATTACGTAAAAGGCACGCCAGCCATCGACCGCTTGCAGGAGGGCGACCGAGTGCTGATGCTGGAAAGTTGCACACACAACGTCACCTGCGAAGATATCGGCCGAGTGAAACTACCCGCACTCCTGGCCCAGTACACCGGCAAAACCCTGCAATGCGAGGCCGTAGCAGGGCTCACAGCACTACCCAGACCCATTCGGGAATATGCCCTAGTAATCCAGTGCGGCGGCTGCGTGATTACGGCTGCACAAGTTACAGGGCGCCTGGCACCAGCCATCGAAGCAGGCATCCCCGTAAGCAACTACGGCCTTGCCATTGCCTACATGAACGGCATCTTCCAGCGGTCGATGCAAATATTTGATACCAAGCAAACATCAGCCAATTTATGATAGCACTTCACCCTACCCCCAACCTGTCCATTATTGTGGCTTGCGCGCAGAACATGGCCATAGGCAAGGACAACGGCCTGCTGTGGCATATCAGCGACGACCTCAAGCGATTCAAGAGCCTCACCAGCGGCCACACCGTGATTATGGGGAGGCGCACCTTTGAGTCGTTGCCCCACAAACCGTTGCCAAAGCGCCGCAACATCGTGCTTACGCACAACCCAGAGTTCCGCTATAGCGTGCCTGCCACAGCCAGCGGCACGTTGCAAGTGGTCCACAGCATCCCCCAGGTGCTTAAGATGATTGAGGGCGAAGAGGAGACCTTTGTCATGGGTGGGGCTGCCGTCTACGAGGCCTTCCTCCCGTGGGTGCAGAACCTTTACCTAACTTGGGTCTACCAAGACTATGACGCCGATGCCCACTTCCCGGTGATTGACGAGTCGGTATTCCGCCAAGTGCATCTCTCGGAGCGTTTCACCGACCCCGAAAGCGGCCTAGAATATGCCTTCGCGGACTATGTAAGGCGGAGCAAAGGCTTTTAGCACGGTAGCCCTCACACAAAAAAAAGATGTGGCATCTTTAGCGAGAGGCGTTCTATTTTACGCGGACCTTCTTGCCTACACGCAGTATCGATGTGGTGGAAAGGTTATTGAGTTTGCACAGTTTGCCAACAGTGGTGCCATAGCGGCGGGCTAAGGCGCCTAGAGTGTCGCCTTTGCGGATAGTATGGTATTTGGCTTGGCCGGAGCAGGCCGAAACAACATTATCGTCCGCACCACTGACGGCGGATTTGCCCGAGCCACCGTTGCGCACAACAAGGTGGTTGGCACTGCGGTCGATGTCGCGGTAGGCTTGACGAAGCCGTTGGGGGGTGATTTCGTAGTCGGTGCTAACGGGGCGGTCGGGGGTGTCGAGCCGGTGCAGAAACAGCCAGTCGTAGGTTTCGTTGATATAGAAGGCGCGCGCTAACCCGCCGTGGTCGACACCATGGAGTTTGGTGAAGCGCAGGCGCGGGCTGTCGCCACATTTGGACATGCCATTGATAACCTTTTGCGATTGGGCGATGGTAACGGCGCGGTCGGCAGTGCCGTGGAGAATCCACAAAGGCAGGTCGTTGAGCCCGCAGTAGGACTTGGGGTTGCCGCCACCACACATAGCCACCGCCGCGGCAATGCGGCCAGAGTAGGCTGCCGAGTAGTCGATGGTGCCATAACCACCGAGACTCATGCCGATAACATAAAAGCGGTTGGTGTCGCAGGCGTAGCGTTCGAACACCCAGTCCACCACACGGTTGATGCGGTCGGGCTTCCATGCGCCGCCGGGGTTCTGCGGAGCAATGATAAGGGCATCGATCTGTCGGCCCATCTTCAGCGCATCGAGGGGGCCATAGCGGCGGACGCGGTCGAGGTTGTGCCCACAAAGGCTGGCGCCGTGCAAAAAAAGGATGACAGGGGTGTTGGAGGAGAGCGAATCGTAGCCCACGGGGGTGCTTACCCAAAAGTTATAGCCGCCCGGCACCTCGCCGCGAAAGGCCGTAAGGGTTTGTGCAACGGGCAGCAACGGAAGCAATACTAGCAGCAAAACAAATGTTCTTTTCATGATGCCAAAAACAGAAAATGCGGGTGCAAAATTACAAAAAATGAATGGAACACTGGAAAAAAAGTTCTCCGAGCCTCCACCTCCCACCCTCCAAAGCACGCCTACTAGCAGATGCCAGGTCGTCCTCCATACATGTACCGCTTCCGCGAAGCCCTCGGCGCATCCAGAGGACCACGTGCATAGAAGGCTTTATGTAGGCCAATTCGCTGCATGCGGATGCGAAATGCTACCGCCTAGGGGCCATACTTTCCGCGCCAAACACGTCCAGACTAGAAAACATTCAAGCATGTGCTGAATATTTACAGCCACGAAATTACCCCCCCCCTACAAAAATGTTAACATGCAAAAAAATTTTGCATGTCAGAAAAAAAGCGTACATTTGCAAATCAAAAAAAGCAGAAGACGGGAACACTTGAAATGAAGGACAGACCAAGCTTGACAAAGGACAGCACCGGCAAAGAAGGTTTCGGCAAAATACCAGAGGAAGATGCCAGTAAAGAACATCTCCAGTCCTTTGCTGAGCAGATTGTATCTGTACTTTTCAGTGGAAGCAACCATTCAGTAAAGGTACTATCTTCCACACAGATAGATTCAACAATACACGCAGAATTACGAGATGTCGCCCAATCATTCGAATATGTTGTAGTGGTAGATAGCGAAGGTGTGGCCTCTCTTACGGAAAAAATCGAGAAATTCATCCATAAAAAAGTTTACGTCATATGTTCTGACCGTATTTTTTGGTGCGAAGGGGAGAGCAATTATACCCATAGCGAACAGCAAAATGAGATATCCGTTCGGCAAGATGACGCGAATGTATCGTTCCGTAAGTCTCGAACGATATTGCCCCACTGGTTGGACAAGTTCCTTTTTGAGCAGTTGTTGGCTGTGTATGCTCCAGAGCATTCACGCTTTGAGTACAATCTTGATTTAACGAAGGATGAAGTTAGAGTGTATTTGGGTACATATTTCCCGCGTAGCTATGCCGAAATATTCTGTATTGCTGCTAATTTACTCCAAAACACTAAAATCAAGGATATCTTCCACTCTTTGCAAAATATTCGCATCTTCGATTTTTGTGCTGGGACAGGTGGAGAGTTGATAGGACTACTTTCTGCACTTGACAAATATTTTACAGAACCCAAATCAATCGAGATAGTAGCTTGCGATGGCAATGAAATTGCATTAGGCAAACTTTCAAGGATATTGGAAGCACATTCCACATATTCACCGCACCGATTTGATGTGAAAATAGAACACTGTAAAATTTCATCAGAAGAGGATATTGCTAGATTACTGAACCATCAGGGTAAATACGACTTTATACTTTGCGACAAAGTTGTCTGCGAGTTAATCTCACATGGTATTGTAGAATCCGGATATAAAGGCATTGCCCGCTATTTGGGGGAAATGCTGTCGGCTAATGGACTATTGCTAATGCTCGATGTAACGACAAAAGATGAAAAGTCGCAAAAATTTTATCCGCAGATAATGAACTCGCAAATCAATGAATTGATACGGGAAACAGAAAATTTGGAGACCTTATTGCCCCTATCATGCGGCACATACAAGGATTGCAAGGCTAGTTGCTTCATTCAGCAGACTTTTACAGTAACTCATCGGCAGAAACAAAAGGACGAGAGCCGAGTTTGCTACAGAATACTCTGCAGAAAGAATCTTAAAGAAGGCATCTTGAGCAAAAATCTTGTCGACATGGCTCATATTATAAATCCTCAGAAATACCAATGGGGATTAGGCGAGGCCTTTTGCCCCAAAAGCAAGACTGGCAACAAAAACATAATTGATTCATTCAACGTAAAAATATCATAAAATGGCAAAAAGAAGTTTTTATGTAAAAGACTCTCAACTTGACGACTATCAGATTCAGGTCATAAACAGGAGAACTACTGGATCTTTCATTGTGAAGGGGTGCGCTGGCAGTGGAAAATCGATTCTAGCCCTTTGGAAAGCCAAGCAAATTCAGGACGAGCACAGTGGTTCTCTTAAGTACATTGTATTCACGAAAGCACTTATGCAATACATGGCAGACGGCATTAAACAAGTTGGCATTAAGCAAACAAATGTGGACTATTATTGGCATTGGGCTCATGAGGACTGCTCGGAAACGGATTATATTATAGTTGACGAAGCACAAGATTTCACAAAAGAGGATATTGAGCTATTTCGCTCAAAAGCAAGGAAAGCCCTATTTTTGTATGGAGATTCGGCGCAACAACTGTATTCGTTTATCAAGGACAGGAAAACTTTATCAATGGAGGATATCCAGCATTTTACTAAATTCCCAATAGAACAGTTGGTATTCAATCATCGGCTACCAAAGAAAATTGCTAGGCTTGCCCAATATCTCAATTCCGATGAGGATAATCTTGAGAGTAGATGCAAGACAGAAGGGGTCCATAGGCCGAAGATTCTAAAGTATCGCTCTTTGGAAGCACAGTATGATGCCATTATTTCTTTGATAAAAAATAAGAATATGGAAGATGTCGGTATTCTATTCCGAGCAAACAAAGAGGTAGAACACGCCTATAACTATTTCAGTAAGAAAGGACTAAATGTAGAAGCAAAAATCAACCAACAGATAGACTTGGATTTTACCTCCGACAATCCCAAGTTGATGACATATCATAGCTCTAAGGGGCTCCAATTTGAGCATGTATTCCTTCCTAATTGTGATGACAACGACAGAAATCCACTATATGTTGCCATCACACGTTCCTACGAAGGTCTGTATATCATGTACTCAGGGAACCTATCGAGCCTTTTTGATAATGTTCCGGAGTCTTTGTATAGCACAACGTTATCAAGTGGTAATAACCTTAAGTTATAAATTCAATTTCAATGAAACTCTATATACCATCTTGTACATTAAACTTCAATAATATCTTCACTACGGAATCTATTTCCCCAAAGTCGTTTTATTCAAGACGTGACTTTGGTAACAAAAGATATTATAGCGTTGAAGCGAATGACATGGACAATGTCATTCTGCTTTATTCGAAATATCCAGTATTCCAAATCAATGACGAATTGGAAAACTATCCTATTGTTATAGAAATTGAGACAGACGATTATACTGATGGGAAATTCTGCCATGTAAAGAGCAAGGATGGAGTTGATGTATACACATGTTCGGATACAATATACCTAAATCCATTCCACTGCCATGTGTATTTTAATGACGACACCGAACGGCAAGGGGTATTGACAAAGGCTGAATCGAGCTTGGAAAATAAATTTTCCAAGCTATACTCGAAATGTTTTGAGATTAGACAGACAAAGTCGAGAAACGGAATTGTAGAAAGGGTAAAAGATTTTTCTATTTCTAGGAGCGATACTGAATTTCAATGGGACGCTTCCTATAAACCTTCTGATATACCACCCTTATCTGACAACAAGATAAAAGAAGACACATTAGTTGACCGTATAAAGGGATTTTTGTATTGCTACCTTATTGGCGCAAATACTGCGGTCAGTCCAGAAGTAGCTGAGTTGCGAGCCATTGCCATAAAGCTGCAGAACACACTTTCAGCAGCTTTCAACTCTCCGTACCGACGCCCAACAGAAGCGCAAGACGCATCTTTAAAAGAAAACATAAAAACTTTCAATGATATTTTTGTTAAGACGGACGAATCATCAATCGAAAACCGTAAAAGGACCGAGAGCCGTCTATCTCAAAATCCGCTAGGTCTTTCTGTGGAACAATGCATCAAGCTTTTTGACCATTACGACCTTTATAAATACTTTTGTGAAGCAAAATTGCGGTTGTCCCCAACATACGATGCTTATGATTTGTTTGACTGTTTTAACGACAAATCATCCGAAGCATTCGATCGTACCATAAGAAATCTAAGAAGCGCCGTTAACCGTGTAGTTGCCTATGAACGTCTCAAGACTAAAAAACAAAATATCAACGAACTTATCGAGATTGAGCATTGCAATACCGTCACTATAAGAGATACCGAAGATAAACCTTTTTACGAAAAACTTGTGCAATCGCAGATTAATGGGGAATATAAAAGCATTGTAAGCAAACACGGGGTTGAAACTTCTCTAGCCATAGCATTCAACGGGGGAAGGCTACTTAAAGAGATATATGAAGGATGGGAAAATTCAGAAGCGCAAACCTATATCAACAATTTGCTCAATCACTTTCAAGAAAGCACACCTTTTAACGTATCTGGCACTTCCAGCGATATCCTGAAATCCTTTGCTGTATTCTGCCAGAAAGGAGGAGACATTGATAGACTCCTCGATTATATGGAACAATGCAAAATCAATAATCCAAAGTTTGTTCTTGGTCTATATGGAGCAACGTATGGTTTTGCATCTTTGCCAAAAACGTTCACGTCACAACTTATAGATGGAGATAAGGAGTATTATAAGGGCGTATACCTTGCGATTTATAAAGACCTGTTCGGGAGAGAATTGGCGGATGTTGATTTCCATCAAATAGGAAACATTAGCAACGCTGAAAACATACCTAGCCCCATACATAGACCAATAGGCAGCACGATAGAACCGACAACGCTACAGCAGAGCAGGGCCGAAAATGCGATACAGGAGACGCCAAATTTGGAGAAGCATAGCCCTAAAGAATTTATGGACCTTGCCACTAATATGTTGGGGCACAATACTGCTGCATACGGAGCGTTAATAAAGGAAAACTTCCAGTTGAATACAGATAAATATACCCAGGAGGAACTCCATAAGATGGTAACGGGAATCATTAATCCTAAACTTCCTAAAGACAAGAAATCCAAACAAAACACATCGGATAAGCTAAACCAGATATTTTCCATACTGTATAATACACCCATTTCAACAGAACAAGGAATACTCAGTTCGACTGAGAAAAGAATAGCGGGGAAGCAATCCGAAATGTTTTGTGATAAAAATGAAAAATCCACACAAAGATACGCCCGAGAAAGCGAACACCAAGACATCGCCCATAAAGGCAAATCTCTCCTTGAAGACACAACATGGATTGAAAAATGCTCCAAAATGATTGAAGACAAGCATGCAAAAGAAACGTTTAAAAAGGACATGAAGTGGGTTGTTGAGCAACACCATGAGGAGAGGGGAGCCTATTACGGGAAGCCTGGAGAAAATACGCATGTAAAAAGTAGATTGCTTACCTATATGACAAAAAGGCGTGACATTACTCCCGATAGTAAAGAATACAAGAATAAACCAAGTTATTGGAAGGGTGCTAAAGAAAATTACCAAAAAATTCCAATTGAAAAAATCATAGCCTATCTATCCGACACATATGATATCCGATAAAGTTTCCATTAGAACTGATTCCGGTGAAATTGTTGAGGCAACAGCCCCTGTTATCATTTCGGCAAGCCGTTCTACGGATATACCAGCCTTTTATGCCAAATGGTTCTTCAATCGCTTGGCAAAAGGTTATTGCGTTTGGTACAATCCATTCAACCGACAAAAGATATACGTTTCGTTTGAGCGATGCAGAGTTGTTGTTTTTTGGACCAAAAAACCCAAACCGATTCTGCCATACTTGCACATACTGGACGAAATGGGCATTCATTATTATTTTCAAGTAACATTGAATGACTACACAAAGGAGAGATTCGAACCAAATGTGGCATCTGTAGATGAACGGGCGGAAACATTCAAACAACTGTCCGACAGAATTGGCAAGGAAAAAGTCATTTGGCGTTTCGACCCCCTTATCATCACCCCCTCCATTAGCCCGCGCGAGCTTTTGACAAGGATATGGAATGTTGGAAACAAACTAAAAGGATATACCGACAAATTGGTATTCAGTTTTGTTGACGTGAAAGCCTACCGCAAAGTGCAATACAATCTAGTAAATGAGACTGCACTCTTTACAAAAGAGGATGTTGAGAATGCCGAAGCAAGCCATGCCCAACGGATTGAGATAGTTCAAGGACTCGAGAAAATACGCGATGCATGGCATAAACAAGGTTGGAATATCGAAATGGCAACATGCGCTGAGGATATAGACCTGGAAGATTATGGTATAGAGCATAACCGTTGCATAGACGGGGAGTTGATGAAACGCATTTTTGCGGACGACAAAGAGTTGTTCTATTACCTGCATACTCTAAAGTGGCCAGAGCGGGACATGTTCGGGAATCTTCCCCCCCTCCCACAGAAAAAAAGGAAGGTAAAAGATACGGGACAAAGAAACATCTGTGGATGCATGGTAAGCAAGGATATTGGCATGTACAATACATGCAGGCATTTTTGCGTATATTGTTATGCGAACACAAGCAAGGAATGCGTCATCAAAAATGCAGAAAAACATAACGAACTAAGCGAAAGCATCATAGATTAAACCATACAAGGCGAAAGACGGATTGGACAAAAAGAAGGTTCACCGCGCCACTGTCGGGATGAATGCGCCGATGGACGGGGTGTGCGCATATTACAGTAACTCTTGAGTAGACTCTTGGAAAGTTTGGGCGGGCGTTTGTGCGCACTGCGAAAATGGTCTCGAAAAAGTGTTAAATATTGAATATTTATGTACAGATTCGCTTTTTTTGATTAATTTTGCAAGCTAATAGAACTGTAGAAGTACTAATAAACGTTTAAATATCAACAACTAAAAAAAACATCATGAAGAAATTATTCTTAGTTTTGGCAGCAGTGGTAGCCATGAGCTTTGCTGCAAATGCACAGAGTAACGCTTTTGGTCTCCGTTTTGGTGGTGGTTCCGGTTACGGTGCCGAGCTCTCCTATCAGCAGGGCCTGGGCGGAAACCGCTTGGAACTTGACCTTGGCCTCTCCAAGAACAACGACAGCTACTTCCATCTGACCGGCATGTACCATTGGGTGATGAACATCAACGGTGGCTTGAACTGGTACATTGGCCCCGGCGCTCAGCTTGGCTACTGCACCAACCACGGCCTTGGCGTTGCCATTGGCGGTCAGCTTGGCATTGAATATAAGTTCAACATCCCCCTGCAGATTGCCCTCGACATCCGTCCTCTGTGGAACTTCCTGATTCCCGACAACTGCGGTGCGCTCCAAACCTTTGGTTTTGACGGAGCCTTCAGCATCCGCTATTGCTTCTAACCCTTCGTTGGAAAACTGTTTTACCCAATAGTGCAATCCCTGCCGCAAGGCGGGGATTGCTTTTTTTGTGGAGTGGATAGAGGCCAAGCAACGGACAAACGCAAAACTACGCCAAACCATAGCCGAGAGCGCTTCAGGCGGGGAGATGGGGGCGGACAGGAGCGTTCTGGCAGGCGCCGCACAAATAGCACGCAAATGCGGGCTCTTTGGGCGCAGAGTAGACCCTATCTTTAGCAACCCGCGGGCAACTGACTCAGGAGGCTACCAATATACAGTAACCAATTTATTGCTGTCCGGTAAAACTTTTCGGCTGACCAAAATTAGGGCTGACACTT